>JAYSVA010000161.1:0-9136 GCA_043718785.1 Hyphomicrobiaceae bacterium | reverse complement strand
CTGGCACTGGCCAATTTGGCCGTCGGCAACCCGCCCGATGCCGCCGCCCTCGAATGTTTATACCAGGGGCCGACGTTGAGCGTCGGGGAAGCGTCCGTTCGCATAGCAGTCGCCGGTCCTGGGGCAGCACTGGACATCGAGATCGACGGCCAGCGGCAACGGGTGCCTTCCGCCCAGTCTGTGACGTTGCCGCCGGGCGCAACCGTCCGCGTGGTCTTGCTGGCACCGGCTATATCCGCCGTGCTTGCGGTCTCAGGCGGCATTGCCGTGCCCGCCGTGATGGGCAGCCGCTCGACCTATGCCCGGGCCAAGCTCGGCGGCTTCGAAGGCCGGGCGTTGCGGGCGGGCGATGTGTTGCCGGTCGGCGCGGCGAAACTGGATGGCCCGGATCAGCGCGTCGATGCCAGCCTGCCCTATCCGGCCGTTATCCGCGTGGTGCTCGGACCGCAGGACGATTACTTCTCAGCCGAAGCCATCGCCGCGTTTCTGACGACGCCCTACGCCATTACCGCCGCCTCCGACCGCATGGGGCACCGCCTCAGTGGGGCTAAACTCAGCGGCGCCAAAGGCTACAACATCACGTCCGACAGTATTCCGCCCGGTGCCATTCAGGTACCCGGCGACGGCCAGCCGATCATCCTGCTGGCCGACCGCCAAACCACCGGCGGCTATCCGAAGATCGCCACCGTCATCTCAGCCGACATTCCATCCCTTGGTCGCGTTGGCCCGGGAGCCGTGCTGAAGTTTGTCGCCGTCACAGTTGTTGAGGCCGAAGCTGCCGCCCGCAAAGCCGCACTGGCCCAAGCCAATTGGCGCGTCACCCCGGTTGGCGCCGACCTGGATGAAGCCCGCCTGTACGACGCCAACCTGATCAGCGGTGTGGTCAGCGGTGGCGAGGAACGCTGATCGGCGACCAATGTCCGCGCCCGTATGACCTCACGTCGCGTCGGGATCGAGCAGTTTGTGCATGTGGACGATGAAGTAGCGCATGTGGGCGTTGTCGACGCTGCCTTGGGCCTTGGCTTTCCAGGCTTTATGCGCCTCGGCGTAATTCGGGAAAATGCCGACGACATCGAGGTCTTTGAGGCTGCGGAAATCCAGCCCGTCGAGCGTCTTCAACTCGCCGCCAAACACCAGATGCAGCAGCTGTTTCGGCTCTTTGCCGGGGGTCGGATTGCTGGTTGGGGTGGTTGGCATGGCGGGGTCTCCTAGTGGTCGGGGATGCTGCCGCAGGATTTGGCGCATCAGCCCTGTGTTCGCAAGCTGCTAAACGATATCAACGCGCACGCTGCCAATCACGTTGCCAACGACGGGGTGCTTGCCCTACACAGACGCCATGGCTCCGTAGCTCAGCTGGATAGAGCACCCGCCTTCTAAGCGGGATGTCGCAGGTTCGAGCCCTGCCGGAGTCGCCAAACCTCGCCTAGCCACATATCCGCGCGAATTCGGTGAAGTAGGTCGGGAAGGTTTTGTTGACGCAGGCGGGATCGTTGATGCGGACGTTGGTGCCGAACGCCGCGAGCGAGAAGCACATCGCCATGCGGTGATCATCGTAAGTGTCGATGGTGGCGGGAGTTAGCTTGGTCGGCGGCGTCACGCGGATGAAATCCGCCCCAGCCTCCACAGTTGCACCGAGCTTGCACAGTTCCGTTGCCATGGCGTGGATGCGGTCGGTCTCCTTGACGCGCCAGCTGGCGATGTTGCGGATGGTGGTGGTGCCGTCGGCGAACAGCGCGGCAGCGGCAATGGTCATGGCCGCGTCGGGAATGTGGTTGAGGTCGACGTCGATGGCTTTAAGTCGGCCGGTGCCGCTCGCTTCGATCCAGTTATCGGCATAGGTGATTGTGCCACCCATCTGCGCCAGCGTTTCAGCAAACCGCACATCGCCCTGGATGCTGTTCTTTCCGACGCCCGTTACCCGGACCGGACCGCCGCCAATCGCCCCCGCCGCCAGGAAATACGACGCGGACGACGCGTCGCCCTCGACGTGGATTTTGCCGGGACTGGTGTAGGTTTGGCCGCCGGGGATGTGGAACGACTTCCACTCGTTGCGCTCGACCTTGATGCCGTAACGGGCCAACAGGTTGAGCGTGATCTCGACATAAGGCTTGGAGATCAACTCGCCGATGATTTCGACGGTGGCATCGCGGCCGGTCAGCGGCAGCGCCATCAGCAGGGCCGTCAGAAACTGGCTCGACGTGTCGCCGCGCAGGCGGATCGGTGCCTTGAGCGTGATCTGCGCGGGTTTGATCTGCAGCGGCGGAAAGCCGTCATTGCCGAGATAGCTGATGTCCGCCCCAAGCTGGCGCAACCCATCCACCAGATCGCCAATCGGGCGCTCATGCATGCGCGGCACACCGGAGAGTTTGTAGGTGCCCTGGCTTAGCGCCAGCGCCGCCGCCAACGGCCGGATCGCCGTGCCCGCATTGCCCATGAACAGGTCGGCCTGCTTGACCGGAAACGGCCCGGCGATACCGGGCACGGCATAGCCGGACGTCGTGCCGTGCCGCTGCCAGTTCACACCCAGCACCTGCAGCGCCGCCAGCATCACCTGCGTATCGTCGCTATCGAGCAGCCCCGCAATCTCCGTCGTGCCGCGCGACAGCGCCGACAGCAGCAGGATGCGATTCGAAATGCTTTTCGAACCGGGCAGATCAACGGTGCCGGTGGCCTTGCTAACGCGCGGGAGATCGAGGAACTGCATAATTGAACACCTGATGCCAAACTGCAACTTCTGGCATCTATCGCAAAGAATCGAACACTTTGAAACAGCATCAATGGCACAAAGTTGTATTGTCTACGGATAATTTCGATCCCCAAGTTCCAGATAGTCGAGTACTAGACATGTCATCTTTGGCTCTAAGCAAGAACGCACTTCGTGCAGCATTTATCCTCGCGCTCTGCATCAATCTGACTGTCGTCGCTGTAGCCTGTTCGAACATAGCGGAACACAAAGTCATTATCGAATGCTTGGGACTTGTTTTGGTTGCCGGTTGGGCTGCCGTGTGCATCGCTGGAACAACTAAGGAACTCGTGGTGCTGGTTACGACGGTCTCAGTGTTTCTCGCGCTTACATATATTCTTTTCGAGAATCCCACAGCTGCGACTGTCTGGTTGTCAATAGCCGCCACGTGTGCGCTCGCCATAACGTTACTGGTCAACAAGTTGCCTTACGGAGACAATCCTTCACGAACTCTCAAGCCCCTCTACTTAGTCGCACAGATCATAATTGCCTTGATTTATGTATCAACATCATACCTCTTGCTGATTTTATACTTGAGCCCGCGACTTTACCAACAATCGATGAATTTGATTTCCAACTTCCCATTGATTGATCTTCGAATAGTGCTGATTGCGATCTTTACACTCATCGGATTGGCCGAAGCCTCAGCTGAAGCTATTCGCGCTGGACTTCCGAAATATGCTCCGCTCATAAGGCCGCCGCGATTCAATTTTTCAAGTGGGCAAAGTCTTTTCGCTTCCATTGTGTACCCGATGATTGTAGTCGCACATTGGTTAGTCGCAAGGGGCGTCCAAGTCCTTGACCTGGCGCTAAACTGCCTGAAGATGATGGCAACAGTTTTCTTTAATGTCGGCCTCCATTATATGGCCTACCTGAGAGCGTCAGCGCTTGATTCACGGCTCTGGCACGTGTTGCGAGACGTAACGCTCAGTACAATTCTGTTGATCGTTACAACGATGTTGGTGGATACTGCCGTACTCGAGGTGATCGGTATCAATCGTTCGACTTCAAGTGCTTTCTCCCTTGGCGGTGCAGCATGGGGATCGGCAACTTCTATGACATTGTTGTTTACGCTCACTGCGTTTTCAATCGCCGCATGGTGCCTGGTCTGGTCAAA
Source organism: Hyphomicrobiaceae bacterium (assembly GCA_043718785.1). GTDB lineage: Bacteria > Pseudomonadota > Alphaproteobacteria > Rhizobiales > Hyphomicrobiaceae > JAYSVA01. The sequence continues at coordinate 5,276 of JAYSVA010000161.1, read as the reverse complement.
CAAATTTTCGGCTGTTCCGCCGTCGGCCCAACTGTTCCCTCACTCAAAGCCCCCATCAATGATTGCCCGCGCAAGACTTGATGCAGTTCTTGAAGCAGGCGTCTGGCTTTTTGTATCCAGTTGGATAGCAGCAGCTACGTTCTTCGCATTGAATAAATGGTTTCAACTGCACAAAACTTACTTTGTAGAGCCTGGCACATTTTTTGTCTTCGGCCTAACCGCTTTGGCGCTAGGTATGCTTTGGTTCATTAAATCGGGTAGAGGGCCCGAAGTGCCTTTACCGATCACGTTACCCGAAACGCCTTCGGCTGACCCATCGCAGCTTGACAAGCGCTAACCCTCGATCCGTCATGTCCAACAAGAGCCGCGCGGTCCGCATCCAGCCTAACGGTTCTAGCTGGACGTAGGTTGGGTCAAGCTTTTCGCGCGACCCAACAACTTTTAGCGTCACCCGTGGAACGTTGGGTCGCGCAAAAGCTTGACCCAACCTACACCCGTCGGCAGATCACTCCGCCGCCTGCCGCACCGGTGTCGGGCTCGGAGCTTGCAGGCGTTTCAGCAAATCGGCTTCGCGTTTCTTGGCGGTGGCGTAGTTGCCGGCTTTGACGTGGCCGAAGCCCTTGACCTCCTCGGGCAGGCTGGCCAATGCGACGGCGGTCGCGTGGTTACCTGCCGTCAGCTTTCCAGCCACTTCGCCCAGCAGTGCCTCATAGTCCGCGACCATCTGGCGTTCCAGGCGACGCTCAGCGCTCATGCCGAACACGTCGAGCTTGGAGCCGCGCCAGCCTTTGGCTTTGGCGAGCAGGCGGAATACTGGCAGCATCCAGGCGCCGACTTTGATCTTGCGCGGATGACCGGTCACCTTGTCCTTGTGGAACGGGGCGAGGAACGGCGGCGCGACGTGGAACTCAAGCTTGCCGACGCCCTCGAACTGCGCGTCCAATGCGGCTTTGAAGCTCGGGTCGGTGTACAGGCGGGCGACTTCGTACTCGTCCTTGATCGCCAGCAGCTTGTGGTAGCTGCGCGCCACCGCCTCGGCCAATCCGGACTTACCCGGCGTCTTCGCGGCCTCAAGATCGGCAATCCGTTTCACCTGCGCCTGATAGCGCTCAGCTAGCGCCGCATCCTGGTACTTGGTCAGATGATCAACGCGGAACGCCACGATGTCGGCCAGCGTCTTCGGTTTTGGCGCGGCTTTGGCGGCAGGCTTGGCGATCCGGTCGAGTGCGGCAGCGTCATGGGCGGCAAGGCGGCCGAAACGGAAGGCGCGGCGATTCATTTCGACGGCAGCCCCGTTCAGCTCGATCGCCTGTTCAATAGCGCTCGATCCGACCGGCACGAAGCCCTTCTGGTAGGAATAACCGAGCAGGAACATGTTCGACGCGATGCTGTCGCCGAATAACGTCACGGCGTAGTCGTGGGCATCGAAGGCGAACAGCGGTGCCTTGCCAACACGGTCGGCGATGGCGGTGCGCAATTTCTGGCCGGGCACCACGAGGTTCGGATCGCGGGTGAACGCGCCGGTGGTCATCTCGTGCGTTGAAACGACCATGGCCGTGTGGTCGGGCCGCACGGTTTCGAGGATTTTGGTCGAGGCGGTGACGACGAGATCGCCGCCCATGATTAGGTCAGCGTTGCCGACGCCAACGCGGATGGCGTGGATGCTGGCGACGTCCTTGGCGACGCGCATGTGGCAGGCCACCGCGCCGCCCTTCTGCGCCAGGCCGGTCATGTCGATGGCACCAAAGCCCTTGCCCTCGATGTGCGCGGCTTGGCCGAGCACGGCGGAGATCGTCACCACGCCGGTGCCGCCGACGCCGGTCACGATCATGCTGTAGGGGCTGCTGATGTCCGGCTGTTTCGGCTCTGGCAAGCTGCCGAGCATGGCGGTGATGCCATCGGTGGCAGCGCCAGCTCCTTCGCCCATAGCAGGGCCGTGGGCTTTGCGCACTTTTGCGCCGTTGACCGTGACGAATGACGGGCAGAAGCCCTCGGTGCAGGAGAAATCCTTGTTGCAGGCGGACTGGTCGATGGCGCGTTTGCGGCCGAGTTCGGTTTCGAGCGGGATCACCGCGACGCAGTTCGATTTCTTGCCGCAGTCGCCGCAGCCTTCGCAGACGGCGGGGTTGATGAAGATGCGCTTGTCCGGGTTCGGGAATTCGTTGCGTTTACGGCGGCGGCGCTTTTCGGCAGCACACGTCTGATCGTAAACCACGGCGGTGACGCCATCGATCTTGGCGAGATCGATCTGCACGGCCTGCAGGTCGCGGCGGTGGTGGATCGTCACGTCACGCGGGAAGCCCGCATTGGCCGGGTACTTGTCCGGCTCGTCGGTGACGACGGCGATTTTCTTGACGCCTTCGGCGGCGAGCTGGCTGGCGATCATTGGCACGCTGATTTGGCTACCCGGCGGCCCGTCCAGGTGCTGGCCACCAGTCATCGCCACGGCGTCGTTGTACAGGATCTTGTAGGTTATGTTGACGCCGGACGCGACCGCCGCGCGCACGGCCAGTGAGCCAGAATGAATGTAGGTGCCGTCGCCCAGGTTCTGGAACACGTGGCGGCGTGTCGAGAACGGCGCTTCGCCGATCCAGTTGCTGCCTTCGCCACCCATTTGGGTGAAGCCGTCGGTGCCGCGATCCATCCACTGCGCCATGTAGTGGCAGCCGATGCCAGCGTAGGCGCGGGTGCCTTCGGGGATGACGGTCGATGAGTTATGCGGGCACCCGGCGCAGAAATACGGGATGCGGGTGAAATCCTGGGCGGCAGCGGGGGCGTTGCCTTCCAGTTGCTTCAGTTTGGCGACGCTGGCCTTGATGGCATCGCCCGCGCCGTACTTGATCAGCCGCTCGCCAACGGCGATGGCGATATCGGTCGGGTCGAGGGCACCTTTGGCCTGGAATAGCGGCTGGCCGTTTTCGTCCTTCTTGCCGATCAGGATTGGCTGATGCGGCATGCCATAAAGCTCCTCGCGCACCTGCACTTCGAGCAGCGAGCGCTTCTCCTCGACGACGATCACCATGTCGAGGTCTTTGGCAAACGCGATGAGCCCCTGCGGCTCCATCGGATAGGTCATCGCCACTTTGTACAGCGACAACCCCATCTTGGCGGCGGCGACTTCATCGATGCCGAGTTCGTCGAGGGCCTGGCGGACATCGAGATAGCTCTTGCCGCAGCTGATGATGCCGATCTTCGGTTTTGGCCCGCCGGACAGCACCACTTGGTCCATCTTATTGGCGCGGACGAACGCCTGAATGGCATCGCGCTTGTAGTCGTGCAGGCGGGCTTCCTTATCGAGCGCCTGATCGCCGAGCCGGATGCTGAGGCCACCCGGCGGCATGGTGAAATCCGTCGGCGTCTGCACTTTCACCCGGTCGGGCGCGCCATCACATGTGGATGTGCTCTCGATGTTGTCTTTGACGCATTTCAAGCCAACCCAGACGCCCGCGTAGCGGCTAAGCGCGATACCGAGCAGGCCGTAATCGAGGATTTCCTGCACACCGGCTGGGTTGAGCACCGGGATCATCGCATCGACGAACGCGAATTCCGATTGGTGCGCTGAGGTTGAGCTTTCGCAGGTGTGGTCGTCGCCCATTAGCGCCAGCACGCCGCCGTTCTTGGACGTGCCCGCGTGGTTGGCATGGCGGAACACGTCGCCGGAGCGGTCAACGCCCGGGCCCTTGCCGTACCAGATCGCGAACACGCCGTCGTACTTGCCTTCGCCGCGCAGTTCCGCCTGCTGGGTGCCCCAAATCGCAGTGGCGGCAAGGTCTTCGTTCAACCCTGACTGGAATTTGACGTGGTGCTCGTCGGTCAGCTTGTGGGCACGCTGGAACGCGGCTTCCAGCCCGGCAATCGGTGAGCCGCGATAACCCGTGATGTACCCGGCTGTGTTCAGCCCCGCCGCCACATCGCGGGCGCGCTGCATCAGCGCTAGCCGCACGATGGCTTGGGTTCCGGTGAGCAGTTGCCGGTGCTCGGTCAGGTCAAACTTATCGCTGAGACTGACTGTGTGTTTAGCCATCGGGTGCCTCGGCTTGGTATCGCGTTCTCACGTTCAACTTAGGTATCATACAACACTCATCTGAGCATCCTGTCAATTAGGTCAGGGTAGCTTACGTTAATCGTTGAGCCGGCTTAAAATAGCCCTCAGCCACCCAGCATCCGCCGATCTGGGTCCGCTAAGTTCATCAGGCGGGCGGTGGCTTGGCGGGCCAAGCTGACGGTCAGCACTTTGCGGCGGGCGGCGGCGAGTTTCAGGTCCGGAGCGTCACGGATGATCGCGGCGCCGAACCGGTCAGCGACAATCCAGCCGGTGGTGTCCGGCAGCAGATCGAGCGGGAACTCAGGGCTGACGGCGAAGTACAGCCGGTCGCAAAAGCCCTGATACTCCGGCCATTTCTGATCAACACGGAAATCCTCAACGCTGGATTTGACCTCGACGATCCACAGCTCGCCTTTGTCAGAAATCCCCATCAGATCAGCCCGTCGGCCGTTTGGCAGCGCCACCTCCGGCAGGCACATGAGCCCGAGATCGGCCAGCAGCCGCGTCGCCCCGCGCGCAATCTCCAACGCCGCCGCCGATTGACGACCGTCCGGTACCAACGGCAGTGGCGCATCGGTGGGCTTCATGGACTCACGATGCCATGGCCGTGCCGACCAAGCGCAGCGCCAGCATCCGTTGGCCGAAAGCCAGCGCTTCCATCAGCTTGTCGTAGTCGATTTTGGCGCAGTGCGGTCGGGCGGATGGCCATTCGACATCGAACGACGTCGGGTAGTTTTCAGCGCTGATCAACGCCACAAACTGCCCGCCATAGCTTAGTTCGACGAACCGCTGCTGATGCTGGTCGTCGTCAGAAAACACAAACTGAAACCCCGTCAAACTCGAAGGCAGATCGATGGTTTCACTCATGACTTGATCTCCTCACAGCTTGCAAAACACGTGAACTCGGGCAATGAACGGGCGACGTATATGTGGAGCCTTCTATGACCTACGACAACACCAACATTTTCGCCAAAATTCTGCGCGGCGAGATCCCCTCGCACAAGCTGTTCGAGGATGCCGACACGCTCGCCTTTATGGATATCATGCCGCGTGGTGATGGGCACGCGCTGGTTATTCCGAAGACGCCTGCCCGCAACATGCTGGACGCGTCACCTGCCCAGTTGGCGGCCTGTTTGGCGACGGTTCAGCGCATTGCGAAGGCACAAATGCTGGCGTTCGGGGCCACCGGCATCACGCTGCAGCAGTTCAACGAGGCGGCGGGCGGCCAAGT
>JAYSVA010000017.1:0-2214 GCA_043718785.1 Hyphomicrobiaceae bacterium | reverse complement strand
CAAAGCACCGCAGATTCCCTCGGCTATGGCTTTGCCCAAGGTAAAGTTATGCTCGTTCGCCGAGATGTCATTGAGGCTGGCGGCGGCATTGAAGCACTCGGCGCCGAACCGGCGGAGGACGCAGCGGCGACTAAGATCATCCGTCAACTGGGTTTGCGTGTCCGGCTGGTTGACCGATTCTTCGAGCAACCAATCGCTGAGCGCAAATTTAGCGATGTGTGGGGCCGACAGTTGCGATGGGCACAGCTTCGCCGCGCGACGTTTCCAGCACACTTCGCTAGCGAGATCCTTGCTGGCGGCCTGCTGCCGATATCACTCTTAGCCATCGCTGTTGCGGCGGCTGATGTGCCGGTCCTGCCGATAATCCTGCTGCACCTCTGCATCTGGTATAGCACTGAGCAGTTGCTCGCCCGACTGGTCGGCTGGCCGAGCACATTGTTTGGCAACTTGGCACGCGACCTACTGCTACCGCTGCTTTGGGTGCAAGCCTGGTTGACACGGGATTTTGTCTGGCACGGCCAACCCATGCGCGCAGAGCGAGATGATCTGCCGCCGCCTCTTACGCCCGGCTGAGTACGGCGTACTGGGCATATCCACGATAAAATTCATCAAAGTGTGGCGTCAATTGCTGCAGACGCGCCAAGCGGCTAATCTCAGCCTTTAGCGCCACCCGTGGCGTTACATCAAAGTTATCTAGCCACGCATGCAGTCCAATTTTGACGGGCGTCAGCAAGCCATCTGCCGCACCAAAATCGACGATGTGGACAGCGCCGCCTGCAGTCAGTTGCTGAGCTGAGCGCGCCATCACCTCCTGCCAGCCGGGGATCATCGACAGGACGTAGGACGCAACGATTCGGTCGAATGCTTGAACGCCGAACAATTGATAACCCGAAAAAGTCGTGGCATCGCCGATCGCCAGCGTGATGCGATTCTGCAGCCCGGCCTTGGCAACCTTGCGGCGCGCCGTCTCCAGCATCACGGCTGACACATCGAACCCATATAGTTTAACGCGCGGATACGTCCGTGCCATCTCGATTAGGTTCCAGCCGGTTCCGCAGCCGATCTCCAGCACAGTGCTGCCATCGGGCGGTGCCAAACCATCAATCAATGTGGTGCGTCCAAGAAGGTAATAACGGCGCGTTGCATCGTAGATATGCCGCTGCATCCGGTACATCCGGTCCATGCGCTGGCCAGCGTCACCTGCATCCACAAGCATGATCAGTGCGCTTTCGTATACAGATGAAACCCACCATAAATAGCCGACCGATCGCGCTTGAACAGATCGAGCGACTGATTTTCCCGATACTCCCAGAGTTGGAGCAGTGCTGGATCAAGTTTCGCTGGAAGAATGGATCGCGCACCAGCGGTTCGGAAAATGACGCGCGCACCAGGGCGTGCCGTGCGGGTGATTTCATGCCAGAGCGCGGTCAATTGCACCGGTGTCATCCAATCCTGGGCATCAAGGAGCACATAGCGGTCCAGGCTTTGACCTGCTTGCTCGGCCAAGAACGTCGTCATCGAAATCTGCCGCACATCAACCCGATTTGCACGGCCGCGAACCACATCGAAGTTCTGACGTTGCAAATAGGGCGGCAGAGGGCCTGTCCCATCAGGCTTGTAGCCTCGCGTCAAAGCCTGCCAGGCAAAATAATTGTCGCCGAGATCGAAGTCGCACAACAGCTTCCGCAACCGCTCTCGCACCACGAGAGCCATCCGCGGAGCGTCACCGGCGAGTTCAACGTATTGCGCCGGCGGAATTCCAAGCCCATACAGCGACATCGGATTGTCGAGGAGCCATTTGACCACACGCTTATCGAATATCGGCGCGATTTCAAGATCGAAACGCGTCCGCATATCCTCGCGGGTTACTGCAGACACAAGATTTTTCGGTTCGACGCCGTTTCGACGAGCAACGAAATGCGCGATGGTAATAAATCGTCCGAGTAATCCGGTGCGGTAGACATTTTTTTCAAATGCTGAAATTCTTCGACGGCCAAAACCGTCGCGTTGATTCCAATACCTGCGCGTTTCAACATCGATCTTATTGCTGAGAACTTGGTCGAATACGGTGACATTTTTCGACTGATCGGCGCGGCCTATAAAGTCGTAGAACGTCTCACTAGTGTCCGGCTAATTCTCGAACAAATTCAATTGCTTGCCTGTCGTTGGTTCTTCGGATGTGGGCTGAGCTTGCGACAAAGCCTGTAGAATGGG
>JAYSVA010000160.1:0-4041 GCA_043718785.1 Hyphomicrobiaceae bacterium | reverse complement strand
TGCACGAGCTGGCGCAGCAGGGTCGCAAAGTGCTGATGATCGGTGATGGTCTGAATGATGCGCCGGCCCTCGCCGCTGGTCACGCTGCGCTAGCACCGGCCAGCGCAGCCGATATCAGTCAGACGGCAGCGGATGCCGTGTTCCAGGGCGACCACTTGGCACCCGTGCTGGAGATACTGGCCGTCGCTAAAGCCGCGCGTCGGCGGTCGCTGGAGAACTTCGCCATCGCCCTCGGCTACAACGCCGTGTTCGTGCCGTTGGCCATGGCTGGCCGCGTCACGCCGTTGATCGCCGCCATCGCCATGTCCGCCTCGTCCATTGCCGTCACGGCTAATGCGCTGCGATTGGCGAATTCGAGGAGGCAGCCATGACCGCACTGGCGTGGTTGATCCCGGCAGCCTTGTTCCTTGGCGCACTTGGCCTTGCAGGGTTTCTGTGGTCGCTGAAGAGCGGGCAGTTCGAAGATCTCGAGGGGGCCGGATGGCGGGCCCTTGAGGATGAACCAGATCGTGTGGTGCCACCGGCCCCGCCAGCAACCGCCAAAACCAGCACTGACGTGACGAAAGAGTGAGGCCATGAAAACGACAGACAGTAAGCCTCGGTTCACGGCCTCATCGGACGTCGTGTCCGATCGGCCACTGGCACCGCGCCTGATCCCTGTGGATGCGCCGTGGGGTTGGCTCGCAGCCGGATGGCGCGACATGTGGCGGATGCCTGAGATTAGCCTCGTGTACGGTGCCGGTTTTGCACTTGCGGCGGCACTGCTTTGCTGGGGCCTCTACAGTTTCGATGCGCTCTCGTTGTGTTTGCCGTTGGCTGGTGGCTTCATGCTGATTGGTCCATTGATGGCCGTTGGCCTTTATGATGCGAGCCGACGGTTGGCGGCCAATAAACCAGTACGGCTGATTGAGGTCATACTTGCTGGATTTGCCGCGCGCGGGCAGTTGGCGCTGCTCGGTGCCGTGCTGTTTCTGATCCTGATCGTTTGGTTGCAGTTGGCGTTTGGATTGCTGCTGTTGTTCCTCGGCACGGCGGGTTTGCCAAGCATCAATGACTTCGCTCAGCTACTACTGATGACGCCACGTGGCCTGGGGCTTTTGATCACCGGCTCCCTCGTAGGCGGAGTGATTGCTGCATTCGTTTTCGCAGCGACAGCCGTCGCGGTGCCGATGCTGTTGGTGGCGCAAACCGACGCGCTAACCGCCGCCCGCGCCAGCATGGCGGCGGTCCTCCGCAATCCCAAACCAATGGCCTTGTGGGCCTCCCTGATCGTTGTCATCATGGCGGCAGGGTTTGCGACCTTGCTGGTCGGCCTCGTCGTCGCATTCCCCCTGATCGGTCACGCCACGTGGCACGCCTATGCTGATATTTATGGCGAATGAGCCCTGATGTTTCGCCACTTGTGGTTCGCGAACGCCGACGCAATAGACTGCGAATTGTTTTTTCGCTCAACGAGCTTCGAATTGGTCAAATGATGCGAACATCAACGATGATTGTGGCACTCGCACTGGCCCTTGCAGCGGGTGGCTGTGGCAAGGCGGCGGCCCCTAAAGCTGCCGAGGTACGCCCAGTTCGAACTGTAGTGGTTGTCCCCAGATCGATTGACGATGACCGCCATGCGGTAGGCGAGATCAAGCCACGGACAGAAAGCGATCTCGGCTTTCGCGTCACCGGCAAGTTGATCTCGCGGCCGGTCGATGTCGGCGTCAGCGTCAAGAAGGGCGATGTGCTGGCCCGCCTCGATGAGCAGGACTTCCAGAACCGCTTGCGCTCGGCTGATGCTGATGTGGTCGCGGCTGACGCCGTGCTGGCGGAAGCCCGCGGATCGGAAGGGCGGCTGCGGCAGCTGATGGCAACCGGCACGACGACACGGGCCAACTACGATGCGGCCCTGCGCAATCTCCGCTCATCCGAAGCGAAACTTGAGTCAGCCAAGGCGGCGTCGGCGCTGGCGAAAGATCAGCTTGGCTATGCCGAGCTGCATGCTGAGTTCGATGGGGTCGTTACGGCCACCGGTGCCGAGGCGGGGCAGGTCATCAACACCGGCCAAATGGTCGTCCGCTTAGCGCCGCCCGGCGAAAAAGATGCGGTGTTCGCCATCGCCGAGTCCGCATTTCGGGAACGTCCTGATGCTGAGAAGCCGGAAATTCTCGTCACGCTACTCAGCAACCCGCAACTTGTCGCCGAGGGCGTTGTGCGCGAAGTCTCGCCCGTTGCTGATCCTGGCACCCGAACCTATCAGGTCAAGGTGACTCTGCGGGATCCGCCGCCCCAGATGCGGTTCGGGTCGAGCGTGGTGGGGCGCCTGAAGGGCACCACGGCGCCAGTCGTCGTGCTGCCGGGGGCTGCATTGTTTGACCAAGGCGGCAAACCTGCGGTCTGGGTTTATGATCGGACAACGGGAACGGTCGCATTGAAAGCCGTGTCAGTCGCAAGGTTTGAGACGGACCGCGTCGTGCTCAGCGGTGGATTGGTGAAAGGCGAGATTGTCGTCACGGCGGGCGTCAATCGCCTGCGGGCGGGCCAGAAAGTTCGGCTTGCCGACGAGGCCGTGAAATGACGACAGCACCAGCCGACGTGCCTGCTGCCGCAACGGGGTTCAACCTGTCCGAGTGGGCGCTCCGCCACAAGAGCTTCGTTGTGTTTCTGATGCTGATCTCGGCACTCGCCGGGGCTTATTCTTATGGCAAGCTCGGCCGCGAGGAAGATCCGCCCTTCACCATCAAAACGATGGTGGTGAAGACGCTGTGGCCGGGTGCGACGGGCAGCGAAACCGTGCTGCAGATCACCGACCGCATCGAGAAGAAGCTTGAGGAAATCCCCAACCTGGATTTCGTCCGCAGTTATACAAAGCCCGGCGAGTCCGTGATCTTCGTCAACCTGAAGGACAGCGTCCGCGCCAGCGACGTGCCTGATCTCTGGTATCAGGTGCGCAAGAAGGTCGGCGATATCAGGGGCAATCTGCCATCGGGGATTGCCGGGCCATTTTTCAACGACGAATTCGGCGACACCTACGCGCTGATCTACGCGTTTACGTCGGATGGTTTTTCATCGCGCGATCTGCGTGATCAGGTTGAGCGCCTGCGCGCCGAAGTGCTGCGTGTGCCGGATGTCGCCAAGGCCGATCTGATCGGTACTCAAGACGAGAAAATCTATCTCGAATTCTCAACCCAGCAGTTGGCCTCGCTCGGCCTTGATGCCAACGCTTTGGCGCAAACACTGCAGGCGCAGAACGCCGTGACGCCGAGCGGTGTGATCGATTCCGGACCTGAGCGCATCGCCATCCGCGTCTCCGGCGGCTTTACATCTGAGGAGAGTCTCAAAGCAATCAGCTTTAAGCACAACAACCGGCTGGTGCGGCTCAGTGATATCGCCACAGTTAAGCGCGGAACGATTGATCCGCCACAGCCAATGTTCCGCTATAACGGCCAAGCCGCCATCGGGTTGGCGGTGTCGATGGCCAAAAGCGGCGACGCCGAAGCATTGGGCACCAACATCAAGCGGCGGATCGCGGCACTGCATGCTGACTTGCCGATTGGTATCGACGTGCATTTAGTCGCCGACCAGCCACACGTCGTGCACGAGGCCGTCAGCGAGTTCACCAAAAGCCTGATGGAAGCGGTCGTTATCGTGCTGGCTGTCAGTTTCTTAGCACTCGGCTGGCGTCCCGGTGTAGTGGTTGCCATCGCCATCCCGCTAGTGCTCGCGATTACATTCGTCGTGATGTATTTGCTCGGCATCTCGCTGCAGCGTATTTCTCTGGGGGCCCTGATCATCGCGCTCGGACTGCTCGTCGATGACGCGATGATCGCCGTCGAGATGATGCTATCGAAGCTCGAAGAGGGCTATGACAAGATCACGGCGGCGACTTACGCCTACTCCTCGACCGCCTTCCCAATGCTAACCGGCACCCTCGTCACCATCGCCGGATTTGTGCCAGTTGGCTTCGCCAAGAGCGGCGCGGGCGAGTACTGTTTCACGATGTTCGTGGTGGTCGCCATCGCGCTGGTGGCGTCATGGATCGTCGCGGTGCTGTTCACG
>JAYSVA010000159.1:0-1842 GCA_043718785.1 Hyphomicrobiaceae bacterium | reverse complement strand
TGAGCAGGAACACAAAATCCCGGTCGACCCGCATGAATTTCGGGTCCTTGGGATGGACCACGAAGAAGCCCATCATGCCCATGGCCATCTGGGTCATTTCATCGGCGTGGGGGTGGTACATAAACGTGCCGGACTTCTTGATCGTCCACTCGTAAACGAAGGTTTTGCCGACCGGAATCTGCGGCTGCGTCAGGCCGCCGACGCCATCCATGCCACAGGGCAGAATCTGGCCATGCCAATGGACCGACGTATGCTCCGGCAGTTTGTTGGTGACGAAAATCCGCACCTTGTCGCCTTCGACGCATTCGATGGTCGGACCCGGCGACTGGCCGTTGTAGCCCCACAGATGCGCCTTCATCCCCTTGGATATTTCACGGATCACGGGTTCGGCAACGAGGTGGAACTCCTTCCACTCGCCGTTCATCCGCCACGGCAGCGTCCAGCCGTTCAACGTCACCACAGGGTTGTAGTCCACCCCGCTGGTTGGCTTTAAGGGCGGTTGCATCAGCGGCGACGTTTGCGATGGCGCTTCTGGCACATTGGCGAAAGCAGCGCGGCCAGACACTTGCGCGACACCCATCAGGGCGAGGCCGGACGTCGCCATGAATTTGCGGCGGTTGATCGTCATAAGACTTACTCCTGATTTCCTCGTCTATCCCGTCAATGCTCAGCCGCGCCACCAGCGGCTGCGGCCTGCGCACCCGCCCCACTGCCAGCGATTGCCCCGCCACCAACCAGGGCGACATGCAAATCGACCTTTGCCAGCCAGTAGTCGCGTTGCGCATCAATGGCCTGGACGTTGGCCGCTATCCTAGCTTTTGTGTCGGTCAGCAGGGAGAACAGATCCTTCAACATTCCGTTATAGTTGAGGAGCATTTCGTCATTGATGATCTGGCGCAGCGGCAGAATTTCTTTCTGGTAGAACATGGCGATATCGTAGGCGCCACGATAAGCCGTGTACGCCTCGCGCGCCTCGGATCGAACGTTGACCGCTTTTTCTATCAGCCGGTGGACCGCAGCCATATAGGTTTCCTCGGCGAGCTTTGTGCGGGCCTCGCCAAAATCAAAGATCGGAATTTTGAATTCCAGTTCGATGCCGCGCCACTTGGTTCGTTCGCGCTCAATCTCCGTTTCGGAGTGCAGCACCGGCGGGGATCCCGGCTCCAGAGAAACCTTGGTCTTCTCGACATTCTCCCATTCAGTCACGCTGATGCCGCGCACTTCGATCACATCGATATAACGGGTGGCTTTGGTCAGGCCGAGCTGTTTGGCGAGGATTTCAAGATCCTGCCGTGCGATCTCCAGATCGACGCGCCGACGGACGGCGTCAGTCTCGATGTTTTTGTGAACCTGTGGCGATTTCGGCAGGTCTTTGAGCATCGGCGGCAGCTTGAGTGCCGCGATCTCGCCGCCCCACAGCCCGAGCGCGCGGATAAGCTTCTCCCGCTCAATTCGCTGCTTGAGGCGCGCCATTGCCAGCTGGCCGTTCACATCGGCGGTAAAGGCGTGTTCACGTGCCTGATCCATCTTCGACATTGCGCCGGTCTCGCCGAGTTTGACCGTCAGATCCGACAATGCCTCCGCCGTGGTCCGCACCTCGCCGAGAAATGAAACGGTGCGATTTGTCGAAACCGCACGGTAATACGCGCGCCTTGCCTCAGCAGCAGTTTTCAGCGTCGCTTCGACTGCGCGCACTTTTGCCATCTGGAATTTGGCCGCTGCGATCTCCTTGCGTTTCGGCAAGGTGATCAGACCCAGCACGTTCTGCAGAAACTGACGCTCGATTTCGAGTTTGCCGGTGGCGACCAGCCGCATCAATGAAATCGTCGGAGATGGTGGCAG
>JAYSVA010000158.1:0-1843 GCA_043718785.1 Hyphomicrobiaceae bacterium | reverse complement strand
ACCCGCGCGGCAATCCAATATACCGCATCTGCGGCTGGAACGCCGTTTCTTTCCCCCACCGTCCGGCCCGCCGGTTTGTCAGCTTTTGCGCCCTACGGGAATTTACGGTCACTTCCCCCGATGCTCCCCCAGTCTTGGCATGATTTCGACGAAGTTGCAGGGGCGGTGGCGGTTGTCGAGCTGCCACTTGAGGATGCCGCCCCAGGCGTCTTTGCAGGCGCCGGGCGAGCCGGGCAGGCAGAAAATGTAGGTGTCGCCCGCCAGACCCGCACAGGCCCGCGATTGGATCGTCGACGTCTCGATCTTGGCGTAGCTGATGATGTGGAACACCGTCGAAAAGCCGTCAATTTCCTTCTCGAACAGTGGCTTGAGCGCTTCCGGCGTCACATCGCGCCCCGTAAACCCTGTGCCGCCTGTCGTGATCACCACGTCGACATCCGGGCTGGCGATCCAGCCCTGCACCTTGGCCCTGATCTGCGCCACGTCATCCTTGACGATGGCGCGGTCCGCCAGCGTGTGGCCGTCAGCGGTCAGCATGCCAACCAGCGTATCGCCGGATTTGTCGCCCGCCAGATCGCGCGTATCCGACACCGTCAGCACCGCAATGCGGATAGGGATAAACGGGCGCGTCTCGTCAATGCGGGGCATGGGGGCGGTCCTTAGGCTCGGTCTGATGCTGCCATCGTAGCGGCGCGCGCGTGGTCTGTGAAGCGCGTCAGGCCAGCCGCAGCGTTGGCAACATCCGATGACGAAACGGCCGCCTCTCGATTAGCCAATACAACCCGCAATTCGTATCTTCTCACCAAGACAGACAGGCAACGCGCCGTCGGCGCGGCAGATCAATCGCCTGCTGTTTCAGTGAAGGAGACCAACATGTTAGACCTCGCGAAACTGTCCGAAACGATCTCAAGTTTCTTCGGCAATTCGGCCGTCGCTGACTTGCTGCAGCAAAGCCCGGTGGGTGAGCTGCTGCAGAACGCCGGGATCAATCCAGCTATGCTGGAGGGGCTGAATGCCGATCAAGTCATGCAGACGCTGTCACAACACGGCATCGACCCGACGCAGCTAGCACCCGAACAGCTGACAACGCTGCTACAGAACCTGGGCATTCAGTTGCCTGGGCGATGAGGGCTGTGGGTTGTTCCCATCGCTCGCCGGTGTGCGTCAACTATCCGGCGGCGACTATCGCCCGCGTTGAAGCGTGCAGTTCGTTCGGATCGATGGCGAGCTTGCCAGCCCGTAGGGCGGAATAGCCCTCTTGCGTATTCCGCCGCGACTGGGCGATACGGCACCCCTCCCCGGACGTCACGCCACCACCCTACCCGCCCAACTCCGCCCTCACCGCTTGTAAATCCAGCCAGGCTTGTCGCTTTGCGGCGGGGGTTTTGAGGAGGTAGGAGGGCGGCAGGGTGGCCATGGTTTTGATCTTGGTGCCGGCGACTTCGAGCTCCCGCCATTTGCCGCGCAGCTTGAGAATGCCGTCGGGCACGTCGAGCATGAACTTAGCCGCCGTGCCGCCGAGCAGCAGCACGACGTTCGGTGCCACCAGCTGAATTTGCCGATCGAGGAACGGGCGGCAAACGCGGGCTTCCTGCGGGGAAGGCGTGCGGTTGCCGGGCGGCCGCCAGTAGACGATGTTGGTGATGTGGGCCGTGGTCTCATCAAGCCCGATGGCGGCGAGCATGCGGTCGAGTAGGTGGCCCTCGGTGCCGGTGATCGGGCGGCCTTCCTGGTCCTCGTCCCGGCCAGGGGCTTCGCCGATGATCATCAGGCGCGCCTTTTCGGCCCCCCGGTAGAAGCAGAGGTTCTTAGCCGTGGCTTTCAGGGCGCAGCCGTCGAAGCT
>JAYSVA010000157.1:0-4047 GCA_043718785.1 Hyphomicrobiaceae bacterium | reverse complement strand
CAGGCGCTGGCAGTGCCGCCGATGCCCTGCTCAAGGCGTAGCGCCATTTCGGGAGTGATACCGCTGCGGCCAGCAATCACGTTATGCAGCTGCTGGCGGGTGACCCCGAGCGAAACAGCAGCATCCGCGACCGACCAGCCGAGCGCATCCAGGTCATCGCGAAGACCGATGCCGGGGTGAGGTGGTGATTTTATTGTCATTTCAGTCGCTTAGCTAATAGTGGGCAAATCATGGAGCCGCCGAAGTGAGCGAGTGACGCGGCGACGATGTAACCGCCGTAGGTTGATATCTGGTTCCATTTCGCGAAAGCATCGGGATAGTCGGCATAGTTGCGCGGCATTCCTGCAATGCCTAAAAAATGCTGGGGGAAGAACAGCATGGCCGTGCCGATGCAGGTCAGCCAGAAATGCATCTTTGCAAGACGATGATCATAGTGAAAACCGGTCAACTTCGGCACCCAGGCATACCATGCAGCAAAGCCGCCAAAGTAGGCGACTACCCACAAGACGTAATGGAAGTGCGCGATGACATAATAGGTGTTGTGGAGTGCCCGGTCGACGCCTGCATTTGCGAGCATCCAGCCGCTGACCCCACCAGCACACGCCAAGACGGGCAACGCAATCAGCCAGTGCCCTGGCACCGTCACATGGCCGTTCCGGACCGAAGATCGCACCAGAAGCCCGAGGCCGATCAAGCTGGCGACAAGGAACGTGGGCGGTAGATACTCTTTCACCAAGCTCCCGATGAACCAAGCCAAGTGTTGTTGAAGCATTGGGTCGGTCATGCCATCAACCCTCAATCGAGTACCCGCCATCGACGGGGATGGCGGTGCCCGTCACGAAATCGGAGGCGGGGCTGGCGAGGAAGACGCCGATGCCGGCGAAGTCGGCGGGTTCGCCCCAGCGTTTGGCAGGGGTGCGGGTCAGCACTTTTTCGTGCAGGCCAGTGACGTCCCGGCGGGCGCCTCGGGTCAGGTCAGTGTCGATCCAGCCGGGCAAAATTGCATTGACCTGTATGTTGTCTTTGGCCCAGGCGCTGGCAAGGGCGCGGGTCAGCTGGACGACGCCGCCTTTGGTGGCGGAGTAGGCCGAGGCGAACGGCAGTCCGAAGATCGACGACATCGAGCCGATGGTGATGATCTTGCCGCCGCCCTGCGCTTTCATGGCAGCGTGGACGGCCTGGGCGGCGAAGAACGGCCCGTTCATGTTGGTGTCGAGGATGCTCTGCCATTCGGCGGGCGTGTAGGTCTCGGGCGCTTTGCGGATGTTGATGCCGGCGTTGGCAACCAGAATGTCGATCCGGCCGAACTGGGCAAGGGTGGCGGCCACCATGGCTTGGGCGACGTCGGCCGTTGCAACGTCACCAGAGAACACCCCGACTTTACCTTTAGCGGCTGCCCGCAGTTCCGCCGCTGCTGCCTCAGACTTCGTGGCATTGCGCCCCGCAATCATGATCGTCGCACCCGCCGCAGCCAGCCCATGTGCGAGGCCGAGCCCAATGCCGCCGTTACCGCCGGTGACAAGGGCGACCTTGCCGGTGAGATCGAACGGTGAAAGGGCGGGCATAGCTGATACTCCTGAGGGCACTCGACGGTCGGCCAACATACTGTATGGTTGCGCCAACCAGATCAACCGCCCCATTCAACTGCCGGAGTTTGCCTGTGTCTGCTGCCAAATCGACGCGTGATGACGCGCTTTCTGAACAATCCACAGCGACCAGTGCTGCTGCGACTTCGACCGCGTATGATTGCTCGAAATGCCCGGGCTATTGCTGCTCGTACCCCGTGATCCAGCTGACCAAGGCCGATGTGGCGCGGCTAGCCAAGCACTTCAGCATCTCAGCGGACGTGGCGCAGGAACGCTTCACCAAGTCAGCGCATGGCTATGATTTGGTGATGAAGCGCAAGAAGGACGAGCATTACGGCAAGATCTGCCGGTTCTTCGATACGGATAAGCGGCGCTGCACGGTGTACACGGCGCGTCCGGCGGTGTGCCGGTCGTTCCCCGAGGAAAAAAAGTGCGGCTACTGGGACTTCCTGGTGTTCGAACGCCGCCACCAAAAAGACCCCGATGCCGTCGCTATCACTGAGAACGGCCGGTGGGCTTGAGTTACTATTGGTTTCCCGGAACGCCTGTCGGCCTTAAGCCGGATCGAGCTTCGCTCGAAACGGATTCCGGGAAAGCGGGAGGAAGGAGAAGCACGTGAGCGGCGACGCCATACGACCGGGTGAGTTGGTTGCGCCCCTGCCCGACCGGACCGACGCACGCCTCGTGTTCATTGGCCGGATCCGGACGCCGTTTCTGACACGGGCGGATTGCCCGCGCCAGGGCAGCCACGATGGCCCGATTTGCCGTATCGAGATTGATGAGCCGTGGCGGGACGGATTGAAGCGGCTCGATGCGTACGAGCAGGTCGAGGTGATCTACTGGATGCATCAGGCGCGGCGCGATCTGGTGTTGCAGTCGCCGAAGTCGAACGGCGAGACCTCAGGCACGTTCGCGCTGCGCTCGCCGGTGCGGCCCAACCCGATAGCAACGTCGCGGGTGTTGCTGGTCGGGCTGGAGCTTGTTGGGTCAAAGACGGGTGTCGTGCTGGTGCGCGGCCTCGACTGCCTCGATGGCACGCCGCTGCTCGACCTCAAGCCCGACCGTTGCGCCTTTACGCCGTTGGCACCGGCGAAACCTTAAGCCGGTTCCTCGTTGCGCTTGGCCCACATCGCCTGGAAGGCGGGGCGGGCTTGGCAAGCGGCGAGCCACGCTTTGACGCGCGGGGCGGCGTCGAACAGTTCGGGCACGGGGCTGGCGTAGCGCACGACCTCGGCGAGGTTGATATCGGCGACGGTGAAGCGTCCGCCGACGGCATAGCCCGACGCAACCAGCGCTTTATCGAGCACGGCAAACGGTGCTTTGAGCTGCTCAACAGCATGGCTGAGGATTTTCGCATCACGCTCGGCCGGTGGTTTGCCGATGGTGTGATAGAGCACGTTCAGTGTGTGTGTCTCAAGCTCGGTCGCGGCCCACAGCGACCACATGCTCATCAGGCCATCTTCGGCGACGTTGGCGGGTGCCAGCGGGCCGCCGTGCTTCTTGGCGAGGTAGAGGTTGATCGCCAGCGATTCGTGCAGCACCAAGCCATCATCGTCGATGGAGGGGATGTGGCCGTTCGGATTGATCGCGAGGAACGCCGGACTGCGGGTGTGCAACGGTGCGTCGGCGGCGTCTGGATTGGCGAGGCGATAGGCCTGGATGACGGGGACGTGCGTGAACGGCACGCCCAATTCGTTGGCGAGCCAGATGTTGCGCGACGCGCGTGAGCGGTAGACGCCATAGATCGTCAGCATGGTTGTGGGTCCCTCGTCGTCGTGGCTGTAAATTCAGCGTCGGATGATTTGCCATATCCGGGGATACGGTCGCTGGATAGGCAAATCGGCGCGTCGAATCGGATATCAACAGAAGCAATTGGAATTCGAGGAGTCTTCTCCATGCGCCGCATTCGGTTGACACTCAGCATGTTGGCAGCTGTTGGACTGATGGGTGCGTTGGCGGCGGAAGCCCGCGACCGTCGAGGAGCCGTGGCCTTTGCTGGACCGCTCGAAACCGCCGCTGAAACAAGTGCCGCCAAGGGCTGTTATTGGCACCGCCAGAAGCAATATTGCGGGCGTTATTGCTACATCGAAGGTAACGGCATCCGCTATTGCCGCGAGCGCGAGGCGGACGCGTTCCCGCAAATGCCCGACGCCAACGTTTTCTTCGGCGCGCCGTACTCCGCCCCGAGCGTGAAGTAAGCCCAACGAGCTTATCAATTGACCGTTTGGCAACGAACTCTCGGGGTTCGCCTCCCTTGAGGCCTCAAGGGCTACGGCATGCACACAAGTGATTCGGCGCAACGAAAAACCAGTAAATATCAGATGATTACACAAAATACAGACAGCTGCATATTTTAAAGAAACTCTCCCCTTCTCGTCATGGCCGCGAAGGCGGCCATCCACGACAGCAGGCCGCAGGCTCAGTGTGAATTGTACGGATTAGCCGCGCGGCAAATGTGATT
>JAYSVA010000156.1:0-4051 GCA_043718785.1 Hyphomicrobiaceae bacterium | reverse complement strand
TGACGCCGTTTGAGGTGTCCTGGGGCGTCCGTCCCGGCACGGCGGTGCGGGTGTTCGAGACGGCACTCGGACGGATCGGCATCGCCATCTGCTACGATTGCGAATTCCCGCTGCTGGTCCGCGCCATGACAGAGGCCGGAGCCGAGCTGATCCTGATCCCATCCTGCACCGAGCGCCTGTCCGGTGCCTCCCGTGTGCGGACGGGTGCGCTCGCCCGCGCGCTTGAGAGCCAGATCGCAACCGTCTCGTCGCCCACTGTCGGCGAGGCGCTTTGGTCACCGGCAGTAGATCGCAACACCGGAGCCGCCGGCATGTTCGTGCCAGCCGAAGCGGCGCTGTCGGATGTCAGCCCGCTGGCCGAGACCGGCATTCTCGCGGAAGGCCAGCTCAACCGGCCCGGCTGGGTGACGGCGAACATCCCGCTCGCCCGCCTGCACGCCCTGCGCGCGAAGGGCGAAATGCGCAACCACGCTGACTGGTCACGACAGCCGGGCGTTAACCGATGGCGCTCTGACGTCGAGCTGGTGTCGCTGACTACGACATTGGACGTGTAACCCTAGAAGCACGGGTGCGACCGAACTCTGGCATTCAGTTCATACGGATCGCGTATTTTACTTGCGCTCGCACGCAGACAATCCCACCATATTGTCAGTCTGCGCGTTGGGGGAAAGCATGTTCAAAGTATTTATTGCTGTTGCAGCGCTGTGGTCACTCGCCGGTTGCGCCACGATCGTCAAAGGCACGACACAATCCGTATCCGTAGATACTCCTGGCGCAACTGGCAGCAAATGCACCCTGACATCGAGTTCGGTCGGCAGTGTTACGCTGGTCACACCGGCATCAGTCGTCTTACAGAAGGGCTCCGAGAGCGTCCGGGTGCTCTGCAAAAAAGAGTGCCATGATGACGGCGTAGGCATCATCACTTCAGGCACAGAAGCGATGGCCGCTGGCAACATTATCGCCGGAGGCCCGATTGGTCTTGGCGTCGATGCCATAAGTGGCGCGATGAACAAGTACAACGAGCAGAATCAAATCACGATGGTGCCGATCAAAGGCTGCAAACCCAGCGGTCGGGTGAGCTGATCAAGACGAAACGATTTGGTAGTTTCGCTCACGCAGTAACAAGTGCGGGTTGGCATCTATGTATGCGCGGTTCTTCTTAAACCCAGAATACAGGTAATCTTTCAGGTGTGGCTTGAGCATTGACCGCTCGATCCCGCGTTGGTGGGTGAAAATCGCCAGCGCAAAGGTCCACTCGTTCTCGGTCAAGTACCCGGCTCGCTCGGCTTTCCAGCCCTGACGGTCAAAGTCGGTAAAGGCCTCAAAAGATCTCGCAGCATTGGCCGCAAACAGGCCCATGCCGAGATAGGCGACGGTTAAATCCGTCGCAAATTCGTTCATGTCCCAGCCGCCCGGAGGTGGCGAAGCAACCGCGCTCAATCGATAGTGCGCCAGCTCGTGGGCCAAGGTTGCAGCCAACTGCAAGGGTTGGGAGGCAAGTTTCGGATCGTACGTTATGCGGGCCGAGTTGCGCTGCTGTGAATAGGTTCCGAGCGCGCCTCCGCTGGACATTTCAGCGAACACGACACTACGGGGCAGTTCGCGGCCCGGTTGTTGTGGAACGAGTTCGATTGGCCAATCAGCCATACCCCAAAGTGTTGTCAGCGCATTGAGCTGCAACTCAGGCAATCCCACCTTCGACTGCGGCTTGATCGGAATGACGCTACGATCAAGCGGAATGAGGTCTGGATGATCCGCGCCCGTTACCGGTCCGAGATGATGTCCTAACCAAGCCCAGCAGTCCAAAATCCAATCTTCGTCTGTCTTTTCAATATTTGGCTTTTTCTTAAAGAAGAACATGGTGAGCTCCGGCCCGTACACATCGATCAGAGCCTAGCACAGCGCAAAACGCTGACAATCTCCTCACTCCACATCAGCTCCCCGGCATCTTGAACGGCGTCGGATCGACAAAGCGGCGGACGACGTTGTCGAGCAGTTTTGAGATGTCATTGTCGAAGCGATTGGTTGGCAATGAGCCGCAGAATGTGATCGAGCCAACCGAGAACACCGCGCCGCCGTTGGGTGTCTCGAAGAATGTCAGGTCGGCGCGGATCAGATCGCGCGGCTTGGCACCGGGAATGGTCGTCGTCAGATGTGTCAGCTGCTCCTCCGGCACCAGCACCCACGGCGCTTCCGGCGGGTGATCTTCGGATGAGGCCATCACCACAGCATGCAACGGCGTGCCGAGCTTCTTGTCGGCGCGATCCAGCTCGAAACCAGCAGCGCCGTGGCCGGATAAGCCGTGTGCGCCAATCTTGTCGCCGGTGATGCCTTCGAACATCCAGGCCACGCGCGGGTCCTTGGCCGCAGGCTTCAGGCGATAATGCGAGCCGACGAAGTTGCCTTGCGCCGAAAACCCCACTCCCACGAGCTTCTGCGGTGGACGACCGTTGCGCCGCCACAGGCCGCCATACTGGCCATCGAAGGCGTTGTAGTACTCACCAACCTCGGCGGCCCAGGCGCGAATGCCGCCTTCGCCCCGGCGGATTTCGACGACGCCCGGCTTCTCGGGGTTGAGCGCGATCTTCCAGTAAAAGCCGTTGCCGCCGAGATAGCCGAACCTACCGCCGCCATCACGATAGGCCGTCAACGCGTCGAGCATCTCGGCCGTGTGATACTCCGGGTGTGATCCGGTCAACACGGTCTGATACTGCTTGAGCAGCTCGTTCCCCTCGTGATGCAACTCCCAATCAGTGATGATCTCGTAGGCGTGCCCCTTGTGCTCCAGCCACGCCAGCAGATGGCTGTCGGCGGGATAGTGGCGCAGGCCCGAGCCGCGGATATCCGGATATGGATAGGTTATGTAGCCAACCCGCAAGTTCAGCATCGGCCGGTGCCAACTAGCGTAGGCGATGCCGGAGCCATCGGTGTGAAAGTTGTAGGTCGAGAGGCCGAGGTCGCGATGGTCACCGGGGTTATGCAGGTAGCCATTCCAGGTCTTTGCCTGGGCAAGCCATGCCTCACGCCATTTCGGATCAGACGTCCATTCCGGCCGCGCATGATTGCCATAGACCGTGTACGTGAACGTCGACACCAGCACCGCGATTTTGGCTGATGGCTTGCCCTTCGGCGGCACGACGAAAAACGGGATGTTTTCAGCAGTGGCACCCGGAACCAACTCGAAGTCTGCGGTGAGCTGCAACGCATAAGCCCCCGACTTGCAGTCCTTCGGCACCGTCCATTCGTGGGTCGTCGGCCAGTGGCAATCGTCGATATCATCGTCGTGAAAATGGATCGCGGCGTAATGGTGCGGTGCATGCCGCCAATTCATCTCCGAGCCATCCCAATTGTGCCCGGTCACGGCGCGGGTTGGCTGGTTGATCAGACGACCATGATGCCCGCCCGGGCCGGTATCGATGATGCTGCTCGACGGGATTTCGCGCGCGAAATCCCAAGCGGCGATGAGCGGGACGTCGACCGGCTTACCCGTCGTGGCGGCGACGATCTGAGGCCCACTCAGCAGACCACCATAAATCGCCGGAGCCTCGATGCGGCCATTGAAGTGCCAACCGATTGTCGGGCTGCCACCTGCCCCTAGGATCAACGGGCCAACCGCAGTTGGCCGATCCTTCTCCTCCAGAAACGCCCGCACCGTTTCAAAGGCTCCACCTGTCAAAGACTGACAACTGACGGTGAACGACCGCGCCGCCTGATCGTAGGCGAGCGCCACCCGAACCCACCGATCGATCAGAAGTGGTTGCGCCAGCCGCGCTTTGGTCGTGCCAATCAAGCCGCACAAATGGCCTTGCGCATCAAGGCTGAGTTGGAAGCCGACGGCCAGCCCCGTCGCAATGTCGATGCGGCTGACGATACTCTGCGGGCGGCTCGTGATTTGCGTCGGACAAAGCAAAGCGACAACCGTGAAATCGCGATTGGCATCAAGCGGCGGCAGGTCTTCAACGATGCCATAGGAACCCAGCGGCACCCGCTGCGGCGCGGGCTCGGCCACCGCCTGCAACTTGGCCGATACCGGCTCGTCGATGATCCCCGG
>JAYSVA010000155.1:0-4053 GCA_043718785.1 Hyphomicrobiaceae bacterium | reverse complement strand
GGCGGCGCGTGCGCTTTGTGCCCGCCGAACGCGTCCGCTTCAGGGAACGCAGTGCTGCGGAACGTGTCAACAGCGCCATCAAAGACAGCTACGGCGGCCGCTTCGTCCGTGTCCGCGGACACGCCAAGGTGCTCTGCCATTTGACGTTCGGTGTGATCGCGCTGGCCGCTGAACAGCTGATGCGGCTCGTCATGTAGCCGACCATTGCCCACTGAAAGGCCCAAACCGGGTGCCCGACGCGGTGCCCGGCCAGCCGCCGCGCCCGGACGCCGAAGCCCCCCCCCGATCCGGCCAATTCCGGCATCAATCCGCCGCAAGTCGCGACCGCAACCCTGCTAGCGGTCGCTAGTTTTGCAAGTGGCTCGAAGGCAAAATGATTTTTATGAACTTCCCGCAGTATTTTGAAGCATGGAAGTTGGCCGGCGCCCCAGGCATCTCACCAACGGCACTACAACAAATGATTGAAGATCGATCGCAAGAAAAATCTACCTCTAAGTGACGCTGACACTCATACGCAGTATGAGCTGCTCCCGCATGTTACTGTTCGTTCTAGTCTCTGCCACAGGGTTGACGGAAGTGATCGTCCGCGGCCATGACAAGGTCGAAGGCTATGGCGGCCAGTAATTCACGGTCAAGTTGTCCAAGTAGTCCCGTTAGTCCCAACTTTAACTCCTGGAGCCCCCATGTCCAAACGCGCTATTGAGACCCCGAAAGCCAAAGCCGTCGGCCCGTATTCGGCTGCTGTGGAAGCTGGGGACTACGTTTTCCTTTCCGGCCAGACGCCGCTTGATCCGGCGACGGGCAAGTTGGCAGTCGGCGATATCGCCTCCGAAACGCGGCAGTGTCTGACTAATCTCAACGCCGTGCTGGAAGCTGCTGGCCTAACGTTCGCGCATGTCGTGAAAGCCACGGTGTTCCTAACCAACATGGCCGACTTTGCTGCCATGAACGATGTTTACAAGCAACACTTCACCGCGCCGTATCCGGCCCGCTCCACCATCGGCGTCGCCGCCTTACCGCTCGGCGCCCGCGTCGAAATCGAGCTGGTCGCCTATCGCGGAAAGTGAGCTTTTTCGCCCATTTTCAGTGACCTAAACGCCCTGCTTGTTCGTATAGATTGGTACTGAACAAATGAGGGGCGGTAGACCATGGCACGAGCAGGCAAAATGATCGGTTGGAGCCTCGCGGCGGCATTGGTGGTGGCCCTGCTAGCGGGCGGCTACTGGATGTACACGATCAACAACATCGAAACGCCCACGTATGCCTTGGTCAAGATGGATAAGCCGGGCGGCGCGATCGAGATCCGCGACTATCCGGCGCTGGTGGTGGCTGAGGTGACCACCAAGGGCGATCGCCGCGCGGCTGTGAATGCCGGGTTCAGCCCGTTGGCTGGCTATATTTTCGCCAAGGAGCGCCCGCAGGGGGCGATCCCGATGACGGCACCGGTGACGCAAAGCCGGGCCGCAATCGCCATGACCGCACCAGTCACCCAGACGGCGGCCCCCTCCGGCGACTGGGTGGTGCGGTTCGTCATGCCATCGAAATACACGCTGCAGACCTTGCCCGTGCCCGCTGGCGCAGAGGTACGCCTGAACACGGTGCCCGCACAGC
The DNA here is from genome assembly GCA_043718785.1 of Hyphomicrobiaceae bacterium. Lineage (GTDB taxonomy): Bacteria > Pseudomonadota > Alphaproteobacteria > Rhizobiales > Hyphomicrobiaceae > JAYSVA01. The sequence continues at coordinate 2,442 of JAYSVA010000155.1, read as the reverse complement.
GCCGCGCCGTGATCCGGTTCTCCGGCCGCGCCACGGATGCAAGCATTGCCGAGCAAGAAGCGCTGCTGCGTGGCTGGATGGCCGCGAACGGCGTTTCCCCCGTCGGTTCGGCAACCTACGCCTACTACAACCCGCCGTTCTACCCGCCGCCGCTGATGCGCAACGAGGTGATGTTCGACGTCGCTAAGTGAGGGAGAAAACTGAGGGAGATGATCCGCCGTTCGTCATACTTGCCGCTAGCTGCGAAACATCGTGTATACTGCTCGCACCTGCGAACAACGGTTCGGAACCATGACCCAGCTCCCTGATTTCACGAAGATCGCCTACGCACCGGCCAAAGCTGCCCCCGCGAGCGCCGCCAGCACGCCTGAGCCGTGGCTGACGCCGGAGGGCATAGCTGTGAAGGCTGCCTATGGGCCGGAGGATCTGCAGGGGCTGGATTTTCTTGATACGTGGCCGGGGATTGCACCGTTCCTGCGCGGGCCGTATCCGACGATGTACGTGACGCAGCCGTGGACGGTGCGCCAATACGCGGGTTTCTCAACCGCCGAGGACAGCAACGCGTTCTACCGGCGCAACATCGCGGCCGGGCAGAAGGGGCTGTCGGTGGCGTTCGACCTAGCGACGCATCGCGGCTACGACAGCGACCACCCCCGCGTGAAGGGCGATGTTGGCATGGCCGGAGTCGCCATCGACAGCATCTACGACATGCGCACGCTATTCGGCGGCATCGACCTGAGCCAGATGTCGGTCTCCATGACCATGAACGGCGCGGTGCTGCCGATCCTCGCGCTGTTCATCGTCGCGGGTGAGGAGCAGGGCGTGCCAGCGGCAAAACTGTCCGGCACGATCCAGAACGACATCCTCAAAGAATTCATGGTGCGGAATACCTACATTTACCCGCCCGACCAGTCGATGCGGATTATCTCGGATATCTTCAGCTATACTTCAGTGAACATGCCGAAATTCAACTCGATCTCGATTTCCGGCTATCACATGCAGGAAGCCGGGGCGACGGCGGACTTGGAGCTGGCCTACACATTGGCCGATGGCGTTGAGTATGCGCGCGCTGGCGTGGCGGCGGGTCTCGACATTGACAAGTTTGCGCCGCGCCTGTCGTTCTTCTGGGCGACCGGCATGAACTTCTTCATGGAAATCGCCAAGATGCGGGCGGCACGCCTGCTCTGGGCCAAATTGATCCAGGCCGAGTTCAAACCGAAGGACGAGCGCTCGCTCTCGCTCCGGACCCACTGCCAGACCTCCGGCTGGTCGCTGACGGCGCAGGATGTGTTCAACAACGTCACGCGCACGACCATCGAGGCGATGGCGGCGACACAGGGCCACACGCAGTCGCTGCACACCAACGCGCTCGACGAAGCCATCGCCCTGCCGACCGACTTCTCGGCCCGCATTGCGCGCAACACGCAGCTGTTCCTGCAACAGGAAAGCGGCACCACCCGCGTCGTCGATCCGTGGGGCGGCAGCTACTATGTGGAGCGACTGACCGCTGATTTGGCGGCGAAAGCCTGGGCGCACATCCAGGAAGTCGAAGGCCTCGGCGGCATGGCGAAAGCCATCGCGGCGGGCATTCCGAAGCTGCGCATCGAGGAAGCCTCGGCGCGCACCCAGGCACGCATTGACTCTGGTCGGCAGACCATCGTTGGCGTCAACAAGTACCGGGCAACCGACGAGGCCAAGCTCGAGTTCCTCAAGGTCGACAACAATTCCGTCCGCAGCCAGCAGATCGCCAAGCTTGTTCGCCTGAAAGCCGAGCGCGACCCGGCAGCGGTGAAAGCCGCGCTGTCCGCCCTGACCGACGGTGCGAAGGGGAATGGCAACCTGCTCGATCTCGCCGTCAAGGCTGCCCGGGCGATGGCCACTGTCGGCGAAATCTCGGATGCGATGGAAGCCGTGTTTGGTCGCCACCGCGCCGATATCCGCTCGATTACCGGCGTCTACCGCGCTGAATCCAGCCGCATGGAGGGCGGACGCATGAACAATTCCGCCAACGTTACCGCCGCCCTGGTTGAAGAGTTCAGCGCCAATGATGGCCGCCGCCCGCGCATCCTCGTCGCCAAGATGGGCCAGGATGGTCACGACCGCGGGCAGAAGGTGATCGCCTCGGCGTTCGCCGATCTCGGGTTCGATGTCGATATCGGGCCGTTGTTCGCGACCCCCGACGAGGTCGCGCGGATGGCGGTCGAGAACGACGTCCACATCGTCGGCGCATCGTCGCTGGCCGCCGGCCATCTGACCTTGGTTCCGGACTTGAAGGCCGCGTTGGACAACCAAGGCGGTGACGATATCATGATCGTGGTCGGCGGCGTGATCCCGCCGGAGGACTATGACATCCTCTACAAAGCCGGCGCGTCCGCCGTGTTCGGACCCGGCACCAACATTCCCGAAGCTGCCGCCGACCTGATCGGCAAGCTCAACTCGAAG
>JAYSVA010000154.1:0-1852 GCA_043718785.1 Hyphomicrobiaceae bacterium | reverse complement strand
CCATGATCGGTTTGTCCTGTCGGTTGCACCCGATAAGACAGGAATCAGTGTTCGCAGCGGTTGCCCATGAGTCACTTTAGCCGATGCAATCCACTAGTGTGACGATGCCTCCGGCAGTCCCGATCTCTGCATCCTTCGGCCATTCGCCGTTGGGCTGGCGCTGGAACAGCTCTAGTTTCGGCTCTGTGGTGTGCACGAGCAAGATTTCCTGCACTGACGGGATGTTGGCATAAAGCCAGACGTTCGCGCGGGTTTCTTTCACGTTTGATGGCGACAGGATTTCGACCAGGAGCACCGGATCCTGCATTGCTTTATCGTCAAGTGACAGGGGTTTGCAGGTGATGCCGAGATCAGGTATCCGTACGTTGGTTTTGCCGAGCATAGGCGGTTGCACGCCGATTTCCGTGGCTGCCCAGAATTTGCTCTTCGTTTTGGTCAGGTGTCCGCTGATCAAATGTCCTAAGCGCAGCTGTAGTCGCCCATGAATTGGCGCTGTGGGTGCCATGGCAACCAAATAGCCATCGACCAGCTCATACTTGGTGTCCGTGCCATCATCGGGCATGGCAAAGAACTCGTCAGCCGTCATCGGTGGCGGCAGCTTATCAACAGAGCGGCGTGCGACACTGGTCATTGGTTCTCCTCGCGGGAGGCCTGAAGATAACACAAACAGTGCGCTTGGGTGATGCCAATAAAAAACCGCCGCTGTTGACAGCGGCGGCGAGTCGTCTGATGCGAAGCCGTTGGTTAGCGGCGGACGGCGTTCTGGACCTGCTGCAGGGCTTCGTCGATGGAACTGGTCGAGATCGGCGCTGGCGGCGCAATCGGCATTGGTGTGATCAATACCGGTGCCGCTGGTGGGGCAGCCACGACTGGAGCGGCCGCAACAATTGGAGCCTCTGGTGCGGCAGCCGGGACCGAAACCGGCACAGGTGCTGCAACTGGAGCTGGTACGGCATTGGCGGCAGCCAAGCGTGCGAGCACTTCGTTCGCTAGAGCGCGAACAGCGACACCCGCTTCGCCCGGATACTTCGCTTGATACGACCGGTCCATAGTCTGGTAACGGGCGGCGTCTTGCAGGGCGCCCATGCGTGGCACGGCGGTCTCGAAGCATTTGTTGTCGGCGTTGCTGGCAAGCCAGCGATGATATTCGTTGTCGGACGGCGACACGCGGTCTTTCATGTTGATCAACACGCCCATGTTTTCGGCGAAGCCCATTTCCGGGTTCAGCGCCTTGAAGCGGCGAAACACTTCCAGGCCGCAGGTCGACACGTAGTCAGCTTTGGTTGGCGAGATGTGGAAGTCAGCTTCGCGCAGCCAGCTTTCGGTCAGCACCGACAGGCCGGGTGGGCAATCGATCAGGATCACGTCGAAGACGCCGCGGACGCTGTTCATTAGGCCAGCGATAGCAGCGCGGAGGCGACCGTGCAGGCTTTCCTTCGAGACTTCGCGCTCGAACAGGGTCAGCTGCATGTCGCTCGGGATCACGAAGACGGAGCGTGCATCGTCAACGTCGGAGACGCTGCGGACGACAAATTTTGGCCAGTCAACGGCTTCGTTCTGCAGCACCGAGCCGATCAGGAAGTCGACGATGGTTAGGCCTTCGGACTGCAGCTTGTGCAGGCTGCCGGGGGTCATCAGCATCGAACTGACGCTGGCTTGGCTATCTGAATCGATCACCAGCACGTTTTTGCCGTGGAACGCCGAAAGCGTTTCCGCGATGGCCAGCACGACGGTCGATTTGCCGACGCCACCCTTAGTATTCATCACTGCAATTGTGTTGCGCATGGCTTGCCTCTGGTCCCCACCAAATCCCGTTGCTGCCCGTTTCAGGGCTTCGGCGTGGCAAGCTTCT
>JAYSVA010000153.1:0-1854 GCA_043718785.1 Hyphomicrobiaceae bacterium | reverse complement strand
AGGACGCATGGTGATTTGTCAACTCGATCAATAGGCTGGTTGATGGCTTAACTCGTCAAGCATGGTAACGAAATCTAGCATTTCGGCTGCACTAACTTGAACTTGCAGTTGCCCATGCGAGAGCTGATTGCGCTTTTTTGCAAGCTCGCGCAGCCGATCAGCTTCACTTGGCGTTAGATGTCCCTCGCCCGCGAGGACCTGGACCAAACGAGCTGACGACTGAGGCCATTGTAGCTGCTCATAGGCTACTGCCCTTGCAGCTGCTTCAAGAATTGCCCAACCAAGTAGAAAAGCTGGTTGCATATGGCCCTTTGCCATTAACGTTCTGACTTCTGCGATGCGGTCACTCACTGCGGCTTCGGTTTCGACTGGGACGGGCAATTCGTTCGAATCTGTGTCAATAAAAACGGCTCGAAGTTCCCATCCAGGCTGACCGCGCATGAGGGTTGATGCCAACGCTATGCTGGGGGCTGCTGCAACCTTTGACTTGCGAACGATGATCGCGAGGTGCTTGTCGTGGCGATGGGCTATGGCGTCAGGAGAAAATCCTGCACGCCCCTTCATGAAGCTAGGCAACAACGCGTCTGTCGGTTTGACAAAAACTTCATAGCCCTCGGCTTGAAGCTCCGGAACCATCTGTTGCACAATTTCCGACGCTGTCTTTGAGGACATTAGGCGAGGTCCTTGGTTGGATTGTCTGAGATCCGAACGTAAAGCACCGGTCGTTCACCCTCGAACGCTTCGGCTAGGATAGCCGATGGTTGGACGAAACGGTAGCCATTTCGAGGTTCAAATTTTTGGATTACAATACGTTCAACTTGCTGATCGTCGACGTAGATATGGCCCTTAAGGGCATCAATAATTGGTTTGATGATGTTGTCGATGTCGCCCTGCATCGAGCCGGCAGGCAAAAAATATAGTGTGACAGAGATCCCGTCATCAGATGCGAAGTGGGGACTAGGAATTACCGTCGAACTTGCATCTCTAACGCGTTGTTGCCATTCGATTTTCGACTTGGGACGCTTTGCCTGGACGGAGACTGGCATGCCCTTCACCAGGAACTCCAGTGGAAACTCGATTATCATTTGTGTTTCAGCCCAACTCAGAAATTAGCGATGCTCCGACAAGAATGGCAAATGCCGATGAACGAGCGTAAGACGTCCCAAACATCTTGTCATTCGAATTGATCTGAGATCGCACCATGTCTGGTAAGCCGCCGTATTCGCATAACCGCAATCGCGTTGAGGGGCGTCCTGAAGGCCGCTCCGAGGGCCGGGGTGGTCGTGATCGCCCGCAACAGCGGGATACGCGCAAAGCCGCACCTGAGGGCGGGCCGGTGCTGATTTGGGGCAGCCATGCGGCCGAGGCGGCGCTGCGCAATGAGAACCGCGATATTTTCCGCATGCTCATGACCGATACCGGCGAAGACCGCATGAAGGAGGCGCTGGCGGCGCGCCACGGCATGACCTCGGCGGTGCAGGGGCGGCAGCGGGTGGAGCGGACGACGCCGCAGGTGCTCGATAAGCGGCTCGGCGACGATACGGTGCACCAGGGCGTGCTGCTGGAAGTGGCACCGCTCGATGATATCGACCTCGAAACCATTGCTGACCGGGTGGCGGCCAATCCGAAAGCGGGGCCGCTGCTGGTGCTCGATCAGGTGACTGACCCGCATAACGTCGGCGCAATCCTGCGGTCGGCGGCGGTGTTTGGCGCGGCGGCGGTGGTGATGACCCGCCGCAACAGCCCGCCACTCGGGGGCGTGCTGGCGAAGTCGGCATCCGGGGCGCTGGAGCTCATTCCGGTGGTGCTGGTGGCCAACCTCAGCCGCGCCCTGACGGACCTGGGCAAGCTCGG
>JAYSVA010000152.1:0-4071 GCA_043718785.1 Hyphomicrobiaceae bacterium | reverse complement strand
TGATCATAGCGCCTATGCAGGTGTGAGGGGTTGGCGATTGGCCCATTCAATCCTAATCCGATGCGCAGGACTGCACCCTCATAAGGATCGCTGCCATGATGAAGCTCTACTTCACGCCAGGTGTCTGCTCGCTGTCGCCGCACATCGTGTTCAAGGAAACCGGCGTGCCGTTCCAGGCCGTCAAGACCGACATCCGCGCCAAGACGTTTGAAGGCGGCGGCGATTACAAGACGATCAGCCCGCTCGGCTACGTGCCCGCGCTGCAGCTGACCGACGGCACCATTCTCACTGAGGGCCCGGCTATTGTGCAGTACATCGCCGATCAGGCACCGAATGCCAACCTGACACCAGCGAAAGGCAGCAGCGACCATTACAAGATGCTGGCGTGGCTGAACTTCGTGTCGACCGAAGTGCACAAAGGCTTCACGCCGCTGCTCAGCCCAGCCATCGCGCCAAAACTGACGGACGAAGCCAAGACGATTTTCCGCGACCGGCTGGTGGCGCGCCTAACGCACCTCGACAAGCATATGGCAACCAACGATTATCTGCTCGGCAAGGCGTTTTCAGTGGCAGATGCGTATTGCTTTACGACGCTGCGCTGGACGGCTGGCATCAAGCTTGATCTGGCACCGTTCCCGAATCTGCAGGCCTACATGACGCGCGTTCAGGCCCGCCCCGCCGTGCAGGCAGCAATGCAGGCCGAGGGGCTGCTGTAAGCGATTAAAGCTAGGCGGAGCGTACAACAATTGCGCCTCGCCTAGCATTGCGGTAACCGCACCCGATGAGCAACGCAGAATCAAGCCCCGACGCCAGTATCGGCGCTCAGCCATTCGTGATTGGCTGGGAGGAGTGGCTGTCGCTGCCCGCGCTCGGCCTGCCGGCGATGAAGGCTAAGGTCGATACTGGCGCTAAAACCTCAGCGCTGCACGCGTTCCTAATCGAGCCATTTACGGACAACGGGCGCTCGCTGGTGCGGTTCGGCATCCACCCGATTCCGGGCCGTGAGGACATCGAGGTGTTCTGCACCAGCCCGCTGGTCGACCGCCGCGAGGTCACCTCGTCGAACGGCGATAAGGAGGCGCGCTACGTCATCACCACGCCGGTAACGATGGGCGCGCGCACCTGGGACATCGAGGTGACGCTGACCAACCGCGAGGGCATGGCTTACCGTATGCTGCTGGGCCGTCAGGCGATCCGCGATGGCATGCTGGTCGATCCCGCCGCCTCGTTCCGCCAGCCCCGGTTGTCGCACCGTCTATATGGCAAGCGCACAGGTAGCCGCAGTGCGGATCAGTTGTTAGCGGCTACACCAAAACCGGCATTCGGGTTGCGCATCGCCGTGCTGACGCGACAGCTGAACAGCGGCTCGAACCGGCGGCTAGTCGCGGCAGCGGCCACACGCGGCCACACGCTGCAACTACTCGATCTGGCGACGCTGACGCTGGCGGTTTCCCCGCACGAACCGAATCTGCGCGGAGCTGATGCAGCGACCATCGGAGCGTTCGATTTTGTTGTGCCCCGCTTTGTCGGTGGCAACGGCTCGTTCGGTGCGGCGGTTGTCCGTGCCCTGGAGACGGCTGGGGCGCAAGGTTTAAACTCGGCCGACACGCTCGACCTGCTACGCAATCCATTAGCACTGGCGCAGGCCTTGGCGCGCGCTGGCACTCGACAGATCCAGGGCGGCGTGACCGAAACCGATTGGCCGGAGCGGCTGAAATCCGGCACCAAGGTAACGCCGGAGTTGTCGATCCTGACTGTCGGGGGCCGCGCTATCGCTGGCATCGCGCTGCAGGACAGCGCCACCACCGAACTTGCCAGGGCCGACGCCAGCGAAGATTTCGCTGCCGCCGAGCGGATCGCCCGGACCCTGGCGCTTGGCCTCGCTTCGATTGACTTCGGCAGCGATGACGACGGCCGCATCGTCGTCCGCGTCTCCGGCTCGCCCCGCCTCGGCCTGTTCGAGCGCGTCGCCAACGTCCGCGTCGCCGACGCCATACTCAACGAACTCGAAGCCCGCGCCCGCGTCGCTGCCGCCGAATTAACGGGCGATAATGGACCCGATGATGAAGTGTTTACGACGTAACAATTGTCGGCATGCAGGGTCAGGCCATCGCTTCGCCAGCAGCACGACGCCTGACAGTCTTTGCAATGCTCGACCCAATCCGAACCATCGGCTGTTCGACGAGGCGATAGGTTGCATACGACAACGCAATTGTGATGATTGTGACGATCACAAGGTATTGAATAAAATACGGCCATCCAAGGGTTTTGTCATTCAGCTGGAAAGGGTCTATTCCCCGGGCGGCGAGCTTATTGAAAAGGCCCAATACAGCGAAGTGCCAGAGATAACCACCAAAACTGACTTTACCGACAAAGCTGGCTAACCGGTTCACGACGATCGATGTCGCCGCGCAACCAAGTCCGTACGTGAGCAAGCCAAATAGAAATCCGAATGTCAGATAGTGGTTTGGCAAAATTTGCTTCACGATTGGCAAATTGAAGTGGCCCGCCAACGCAACGACTGCCATCAACAGCAACGACAGATAGACTGCCAGATTTGACCACAGAGCATTTTTCGGACGTGCAGTTTTTATCGCAAAATATGCGGTTATTCCGATCAGGAAAATTGGCAGCTGGCTCCCAAACCAAAAATACTGAAAGGCTGCAACTAGATTAGCAGGCTGATGAGGAGGGGTGGCAATAAAAACCTGAGGCACAGCGGCGTTAAGAAGCATGCTCAGCACAAGCGATAACAGTAGCATAATTACGGATCGAACCAGCGATTGGCAAAAAAATGCAAGCAGTGGAAATAACGCATAGAACGTCATTTCAACAGCGACGGACCACCCACCTGGCACAATGCTATTGATGCTCTGTGGGCTCCATCCGTGCATGAATGTGCCTGTGAGAGCAACGTGCCACCACGATATTCCAACAGGCGCCCACTGGTGGGAGGCAACGCCATCACAAATCAAAACAAATACGATGGCCAGCCAGAACATTGGCGCAATGCGGAAGAGCCGCCGAATGTAAAAAGGTGCCACACCATCGGCGCGGTGATGCCAAGACAACATCAGCGTCAACGCACTCACTACAAAAAACAATTGCACGCCGTACATGCCCACGTTCGCCAACGAGCGAAACGGCTCTTCGAGAGCCGGAAACGCACCCGAGACGTGGACAACAATGACCCCAAGTATCGCCCACCCCCGCAACGAGTCGATGTAGGCATAGTGGTCGATTGATGTGCCCTTCTCCACGCCATCCCCCTTCGAATGCGCAGCTTTGATATCAGCCCCGGCTCAAGCCTTTTTCGCTGAGCTCCGCTAGGTATGCCGCCCAGCGCTTGTCTTTGTCACGGCCCAGCTCTTCGAAGTAGGGCCAGGAGAACAGCCCGGTGTTGTGGCCATCGTCGAAGGTGATGCGGACCGCGTAGTTGCCAACTGGCGTCAGCTCGCGGATCTTGACGTTTTTCTTCTTCGGCACCGTCACGCGCTGGCTTGGCGAATGGCCCTGCACTTCGGCAGAGGGGCTCATGACGCGCAGCATTTCCGCCGACAGGTCGTAGGACTTACCCTTATCGAAGCCGACGCGCAGGCTGTCCTTGGCGGCGTTCAGTTCCAGCGTTGGCGGCACCACGGCTTGGCCTTTGGCGGCAAGTATTTCGGTCCAGGCTTTGGCGGCGAGGTCGCGGTAGATGCCGGCGTGCAAGCCGTCCGGGCTGGTGGCGGTAATCGGCTGACCGCTATCGGATTTAACGCGGATGTCCATGTGCAATGGCACGCCACCAAGGAACGGCACGCCGAGCTTTTCGGCTTCATCGCGCGCGCCGCCGTGGCCGAAGATCTCGCTGCGTTCGCCGCACTTCGGGCACAGGAAGAAGCTCATGTTCTCGATAATGCCGAGCACCGGCACATCAACTTTCTTGAACATGTTCAGCCCTTTGCGGGCATCGATCAGTGCCAAATCCTGCGGCGTCGAGACGATGATCGCGCCCGACAGCGGCACTTCCTGCGCCATCGTCAGCTGCACGTCGCCGGTGCCGGGCGGCATGTCGATGACCAGCACGTC
>JAYSVA010000151.1:0-4075 GCA_043718785.1 Hyphomicrobiaceae bacterium | reverse complement strand
CCGCCGCGTTTCCAGCAAGCGCCGCTCGCTCTCGATCACTTTGCGGATGTTGGCATCGCGCTTGGCGGTTTCAATCAGATCCGCGGGCAATTCGATGGCCTGCGCATCATCACGCTCGGCACTTAACCGGGCCGCGCGGATGCGAAATGAGGTCAAATCGTTGTCAACAATACCGAGCTGGGCCCGCGTTGTGGTGTCGTCCAGGCTCATCAACAGTTCGCCTGCCTTGACGCGCTGCCCCTCTTTGACCAGCAGCTTGCCAACGACGCCGCCAGTCGGGTGCTGCACCTTCTTGACGCTGCCTTCAACCACCACGACGCCCTGTGCAACGACCGCGCTCTCCAGCTTGGCCAACGACGCCCATGCGGTTGCCGTGCCGCCAAGGATCGCAATAACGGCTATGCCCCAGATCACTTGCCGCCGCATTGTCGGCCGAGCGCCGTGTCGATTGGTCTGCATCGATAATCTCCACAACATGACGACACTTCAACAGGTTCGCTGGACCAACGGTGTTAGCGGCACTGCCGCCTAAACACCGATACCGCCCGCGCCCGGCTCAGGCTGACCGGCGACGACCGGCGTTCCCGGCCCCGCCAACACGAGCCCTGGCGAATTGCGCACAACGCCTGGGTTCTGCAGTGGTCGAGTACCAGGAGCTGCACTTGGACCAGCACCGGGTTTCGGTTGCATCGCCTGGGTGGTCTTCGCCAGCACCTCATCGCGCGGGCCAAATGCTGTCATCACACCCTGGTTCATCACGGCGACCAGGTCCACCGCCCGCAGCGCGCTAGCCCGGTGGGCAATGACGATGGCAATACCGCCGCGCGCCCGGACGCTGGCAATCGCTTGCAACACCGCTAGTTCGCCGTCGCCATCCAGATTGGCATTCGGCTCGTCCAGCACAACCAGGAACGGATCGCCATACAGCGCTCGCGCCAAGCCGATGCGCTGCCGCTGGCCTGCCGATAAATGCCCGCCGCCGTGGCCAATCCGCATGTTGTAGGCATCCGGGAACGCTGAAATATGCTCATGGATGCCAGCGGCCCGCGCCGCCGCGATCACCTTTTCAGACGGCGCGTCGCTGCTGAAGCGCGCGATATTCTCGGCGATGGTGCCATCGAACAGCTGCACATCCTGCGGCAGATAACCAATGGCGGGCCCGAGGGCTGCGGATGACCATTGGTCAATCGACGTGCCATCCAGCATCACCTTGCCAGCCAGCGGCGGCCAGATGCCGACCAGCGCCCGCGCCACCGTTGTCTTGCCCGATGCTGACGGGCCAATCACGCCAACTGCCTGCCCGGCGCTGACCTTGAAGGTCGCCTGCTTGACCAACGGATTACGGCTTTGCGGCGCGGCCACCGCCAGATTGTCCACGCTCAACGTCCGGAATGGCCTCGGCATGCTGAACAGCTCCGGCGCTTCAGGCACCTCTGCCAGCAATTGCTTGATGCGCCCATAGCTTTGTCGGGCCCCGACAAACGACCGCCAGACCGCGATGGCTTGATCAATTGGGGCAAGCGCCCGGGAACTCAGGATGGTCGAGGCGATGAGCATGCCCGCTGAAAGCTGCCCTTCGATGACTAGATAGGCCCCCAGGCCCAACATCGCCGATTGCAGCACGAGGCGCACTGTCTTGGCCGCACCCGCCAGCCCGCTGACCGTAAACGTGGCGCGGCGCTGTGCCCGCATCTGCTCGCGATGGGTCTTCTCCCACCGGGCCGCCAGCTCGGGCAGCATCCCCATGGCCTTGACGACTTCGGCACCGCGCTGTGTGCCATCTGCGATCATGTTGCGCGTCGATTGGGCGTGGGCTGCCTCGATTGACGGGCGCTTGCTGCGCACTTCGGTAATGATCGTCAGGATAATCAGCACCGCAGCACCGGCAACGGTTAACCAGCCGAGCCAAGCGTGCATCAGAAACATCAAGCCGAGATACAGCGGCAGCCACGGCAGATCGAACAGTGTCACCGGCCCCGGACCGCCAAGAAAACTCCGGACGTTATCGAGGTCGCGGAACGGCTGCAGCGTCTCCGAGGTTTGACGCGCCAACCGCAGCGGCATTTCCGCGACGATGGCATACAGGCGCGGGCCAATCATTTCATCCAGATATTCGCCAACCAGCGCCAGTGTCCGGGTCCGCAAGTTATCGATCATGCCCTGGAAGACATAGGCCGCGACAGCAATCATCGACAGCATGACCAGTGTCGGAATGCTTTGGCTCGCCAGGACGCGGTCATAGACCTGCATCATAAAAATGGAGCCCGTCAGCGCTAGAATGTTGACGACGCCGCTGAACACGGCGACCCCGATCAAAATCCAGCGGCATGATGCCAAAACCTGAGCGAGTGGCCCCCGCCGATCAACAATCCGGCTGTTTTCGCCAGTCGCGCCGTTGCTCATGTCCGCCCCTAAAATCACCGCGTCAGCAATTTATACGCATGATAGCACGCTAGTCCTCCGGAACTGTTACCATAACCTGCTTCGCCAGCAGGCGCACAGGAACGATACGTCCGGGCAACTGTTTTTCGGCACCAGACGCAAAATGTGGCAATGGCCAACCCATGCTATAGACCGCCATCATGATTGCAGACGACACCACAGACCCGCCCGACGACTGGACCGCCCCCGGCCCGGACGACGCGCCTGCGCCTGATGCCGCCCTGCATATCGATATTGACGGGTTCGAGGGGCCGCTGGATCTGCTGCTGGCTTTGGCGCGGACCCAGAAGGTCGACCTCACCCAGTTGTCGGTGACAGCCCTCGCTGATCAGTACCTGCGGTTCATTGCGGAAGCCAAATCGATGCGGCTGGAGGTGGCGGCGGACTATCTGGTGATGGCCGCCTGGTTGGCGTTCCTCAAATCACGCTTGCTGATGCCGCGCGACAAGACATTGGACGACGAACCCTCGGGCGAAGAGCTGGCCCAGCGCCTGAGTTTCCGGCTGATGCGGTTAGACGCTATGCGCAGCGCTGCGGCCAAGCTGCTGACCCGACATCGGCTGGGGCGGGATGTGTTTGCGCGCGGCACCCCAGAGGGCGTCAAAACCATTCGTGAGACGCAATATACTGTCGGGATTTATGATCTGCTGCACGCGTATGCAACGCAACGCGTTCATGCCATCCGCCAGGTTCATCACATCAAAATCCGCACCGTCTGGTCGATCAAGGACGCACGGCGGCAACTGGAACGAATGATTGGCAAGGGCTCTGGTGATTGGATGCAGTTGGATTTGTTTCTGCATCACTATCTGCCAAGCACTAAGGCGACCAGAGGCCCTGAAACCGGCGAAACACAGCGTTCGATTTTGGCCGCCAGTTTCGGCGCGTCACTTGAAATGGCACGGGAGGGCCTGATCGATATTCGCCAAGATGCCGCTTACGGGCCGCTATACATGAAGCGTCGCCTGCCACACGAAGCCGGAGGCTAGACCTTGCAACCTCCGAAACTGACGCTGATCCAGGGCGGCATCAGCCCTGCGGACGCGCCAACAGTCACGCCAGCCCCTTCAGCCAGCGATGACACTGCACAGCAGCTGCGGATCATCGAAGCCCTGCTGTTCGCCGCCAGTGAACCGCTGGACGAGACTAAACTGGCGTCGTCACTCAGCAGCAAGACTGACATCAAGGCACTGCTGGCCGCGCTGCAGGAGCAGTATCAGGCGCGGGGCGTCAACCTGGTGCAGATCGGTGGACGGTGGGCGTTTCGCACGGCCAACGATCTCGGCTACCTGCTGCAACGCCATGCGCTGGAGGAGAAAAAGCTTTCGAAAGCCGCGCTCGAAACGCTATCGATCATCGCTTACCACCAGCCGGTGACGCGGGCAGAAATCGAGGACATTCGCGGCGTTTCAACGTCGAAAGGCACACTCGACGTGCTGATGGAAACAGGCTGGGTACGTCCGCGCGGTCGCCGCCGTGCGCCCGGTAAGCCGATCACCTATGGCACAACTCCGGATTTCCTCGATCATTTCGGTTTAGCTGGCATCAAGGATCTGCCGGGCCTTGCCGAACTGAAAGGTGCCGGCCTGCTCGATGCCAACCTGCCGCCAGACTTCCGCGTACCCGAACCAAC
>JAYSVA010000016.1:0-4788 GCA_043718785.1 Hyphomicrobiaceae bacterium | reverse complement strand
GTCGTGGCCAAGTGCCGCTCCCCACTTCATTACCGGTCGGACTTGGCCCCCGTCGCCCTCGAGTTTTTAAAACTCCAGGAGGCACTTGATGGCTTTTTCTGCTTTGCGACGAAACGTGGTTAATCGCAGCGATCAACTCGTTACGCCACATTGATCAGCCGTCTGTACAGCATCTGATAGGCATCGACGGCCTGTTGCGATGTGTACGTCTGCCGAACGCGCGCACGCAGCGCCTCGCCATAGGCCCGACGTTTGGCTTTGTCGAGCAGCAACGTACCAACCGCATCGGCGATCTGCGACGGCGACACCAGATCACAGACGATGCCTCCTGGTCCGAGCGGCGGTTGCTCATCAGCACGCCCCTCAATGATCTCGCGGCACGAACCGACGTTGGTCGCGACGAACGGGATACCAGCGGCCCCCGCTTCCAGGATCACCAGCGGCTGGCTTTCGCTCAAGCTCGTCAACACAGCGACATGCACCTTCGGCATATAATCGAGAATGTTGACGGTGCCGGTGAACTCCACGCAATCGCCACAGCCGAGTGTCTCGACCAGCGCCACGCACTCGGCGTTGTAATCCTCGTCTTCGTCCGTCGGCCCCAGGATCAGCGCCCGCAAACCCGGAATGCGCTGCTTCAGAATGCTGGCGGCAGTGATGAATGACTTCACGTCCTTGATCGGCACGACGCGGCCAATCAGGCACATCGTCGGGCGTTCCGTATCCGCCACCAACGGCACCCGGCCGAACTTCGCGACATCGATGCCGTTGGCAATCACTGACATCCGCTTCTCGGGCGCGCCAAGAATACGTTGCGCCCGCTGATTGTCCTCGTACAGCGTCACAACATCGCTGCACCCCTCGTAGCAGGTGCGGGCATACGCCTCGAATGAGCGGATCCACAGATCGCGGAGATCGAGACGGGGATCGTCGAGGGCGTGACCTTTATCGACGGTATCCGCCACCCAGTCGGCCATCAGCAGCTCGATGCGCCGCTCGTTGGTGTAGATGCCATGCTCCGTCAACAGCGCCGGACGGCCGGTTTCAAGGCCCGCCCGCGCCGCCAGCAACCCAGCATAGCCGGTCGAAATCGTGTGATACACGCGCGCGCGCGGCAGCGGAAACTCGAGTGTCGCGAACAGCCCGCCGAGCAGTGCCCGCCAGGCCCAGAAGAAATCCAGAAACGAACTGTAGGGCATGGCGCGCGCATACATACGGCGCACGATCTGCCAAGCCACCGGCGAGTTGAACATCACGGCTAGCGGCAATGTCCGCTTGACCTTGTCGAGCTGCACCATGACAGCCTGCAACTGCGCGATGCTGCCGTGCATCATGTAATCACCGAGCGCATCCGCCAGCGCATCGGCCTCAGGCGGAACCGCCGCCTGCGTCACCGGACGGTCTCCGAAATCCTGCAGATAGAGATGCCGGAACGACTTGACGTTCGGCGGCAGCTGGTAGCGCGGCGGCTGTTTGGTCGGGCGCGGCCACAACGTCACAACCGAGAACGACAGATCGTTCTGGGTGCGCATCAACCAGTCGATCCAGCCAGACACGCCACCGGGAACATAGGGGTAGCAGCCCTCGACGATAATGCAGACGTCGGTCTCCTGATCATTGCTGAGGTTAGGGACCAACTGACCACTACCGACCAGCTGCGGTGCCCGCACGATGGGATGGATAGCACTCATGGCGCGCCCCGCGTAACCGGCTCAAGCATTTGTGGCTGAGCGCCCCGCCCCGCCCGTTGGCGTACCCGCCCCATTTGCCCGCGTGCAGCGGCGATGCGCCGGGCGACCCGCAACTCGCGGAACCGTCCGGCTTGCAGTAACATGGCTTCCTGCGCTGGCGACACCGACCCTGTCAGCAGCGGAGCCGTCGCGCCAAGCGCCTTGAGCCGTGGGATCATCACCTCGGCTCGGATGCGATCGCCAGCGTCCAACAGACCTGAGGCAACACAGGACTCAAGGTCACGCGCCAGCACCAGCGCTTTATCGGCGGCAATGCTGCCGGTCTCAAACCCCAGTACCGTCTTATCGACGAGCGCCCGCAGCTCGGGCCGGATTTTGGTGGCGACCGCTGCCGCCTGCACCCGGATCACCGGTTCAGGGCTTTGCAGGGCGGTTTTCAGCGCCGCCAGATACTCGGGGTGGATGTGCCGGGCCATCATGCCCAACGCCGCCTGCCGGTTGGCCAGCGAGCCGCGTTCCAGCACCGCCACAAACGACTCCGGTGGCGGCGAGCCGAGGCCGACATGACGGCCCGATGTGACGTCATCGCAGAGCCGTGTGATCTGATCCACATCCGCGGACAGCGCAATTCGGTTATACCAGTCGCGCAACAGCCGTGGCGATTGCCGCCGGCGGCCGGGCAACAGCAATGCGATCACGCTGCCCAACGCGCCAATCGGTCCGGTCGCCGCGACAGCGATTCCGAGAATGGCCACCGCCGTCGTATCGCGGCCAGCAACGGCGATGCGGAGCACATAGAACGCCAGCGCCGCCACGACCGCGAGATGCCCGATCAGAAACAACGCCGCAGGCAGACGACCTGCGGCCAGCAAGCCGAGCAGGCACGCCTCCGCCACAAAGGCCAGGAGTGCAGCCAATCGCGCAGCCGTGGTGCCGCCAACGGCCACGGCGTCCGGCTGAAACATGACAGGCTGGGCAACAGTCGGACTTGCCATATCAGCGCCGCCCCAAAAGTCCGGCGGGCATGCGCCGCGCCACATGTCGCCAGATCCGGCCGCCGGGCTGAGCCACCGCTTCGCTCACCGCCGCACTGTGCAGTGGTGCTGGCTGGCTGACCGCAGGCTGGATGTTCTGCGCCTGCAGCGCGTCTTGCAACGGCCCCGCAAGAGCGCCAGCGACGGCATCGAGCACGCCGAGTGTGCTTGAGCCAAGCAGGTGACTGTCGATCACCTCGACTTTGAGCATGCCAATCACCGCCCCCTGGTGCGACCGGATCGGCACCGCTGCAATGCCTTGCCCCGCCAACGCTGTTTCGCCAGCGGCCGTCAGCACGGACGCCCCCTCGCCCCGGATCACAACAGCTTGAAACAGCGGGTGCGGCGCATCCAGCCGCATGGCGGTGACGTCATCGCTTGGCATGCCGTCAGCTGGCATCGGTGCCATCAGTGCCCGCCGCAACTGGTTCTGATCGTAAACGAACAGCGACGCCTGACTGCCCGGCAGCACCGTGGCCATGACCTGCGCGAACGCGGCGCTGAGCCCCGGCGCTCCCGCCGCCCGCACCCGGCCAATGGCCTGCAGCATCAACAGGCTATCCGGTTCCTGCCGTCCCGCCAGCCGCCGTTCCAGCCCCTCGCAGCGCTGCCGCAGCTTGCCCGCGTAATCGGCCAGTGACGTACGCTGCGCCGCTAGCTCCTGCACCTGCCGCGCCAGCTCCATTTTATCGGCAATCTGGCGCATCCGAAACTGCCCAAGCAGCACCGCTGACGAGATCCACAGGATCGGCTCAATCCAGATGCGCAGGAAATAGACGAAATAGGTTTCCCCAACCACCTGCTCCGGCAGCTGCCCCAGCCCGGTAAACGCCGTCGCAATGCCCGCCGCAAGCAGCCCACTGACGGTGCCATATTGCAGGCTAAGCAGCAGCACTGGAACCCAAAACGGATGCGGCCGCAGGTCGCCCAAATCCTGCCCAGTCAGCCAGCCGAGCCCAATGATCAGCCCGAACAGCACGGCGATTTCGAGCAAGGCAGCGGGCGGCGGCAGCACTGGAAACCGCCCGGCGGCGGCGCGCATCGCGGCACTCCGTGCCGGCGGAGACCCGGATGGTGACCCGGTGTTCGCCGCCGTTGCGGGCGTCAAATCGACCAAATTGGTTCTGGCGACTTTGGTCGCGGGAAGCAGCGTGTCGTTCAATCGTCATCCTCCAACCCGACACGGTCACGCGCCGCAGATCACTTGCGCCACAGGTCCAACGGCCCTCATCGCCTGCGCGACGTGGCAGGCATTCTACTATCAATTAACAGACCACCCGCACTCGGCGCAACCAAGACCGTTGGTGCATCTGTTATCTTCGGCATCAGCCACTCCCCTGCGGCGGCGGGCCGACCGCAGCAGATGGCCCGCGACAGACCGCTGGCATGACGCCGTTGGCTCCGCTATGTCTAGCCCGCGATTTAGTCCCGAAACCTGTCTGAAGGAGCTTCCCCATGACCATTACCCGCCACGAACCATCAAAGATCTATTCCAAGGTTGTAGAGGCCAACGGCTTCGTCTTCACCGCTGGCATCGTTGCCGATGACGTCAGCAAGGACGTGCATGGCCAGACCGTGCAGATCCTCGGCGAGATCGACCGGATCCTAAAGCTCGCTGGCACCGACAAGACCAAAGTCGTCTCGGCCTCGATCTGGCTGTCCGACATCCGCACCCGCGACGCCATGAACGAAGCCTGGAACGCCTGGACCGGCGGCAAAAACCTGCCCGGCCGCGCCTGCGTCGAAGCCAAACTCGCCGACCCCCGCATGCTCGTCGAAATCGGCGTCATCGCGGTGAAGTGAGGCCGTGACGGAAAGCTCACTGCCGTCACCCCCAAAGGGCGGCGGTGAGCGCCATCCGTCATTAAATTTCTTGATTAATTTGAACTCAGAACGCAGTTTCCCCGCCGAGGTTGCGCGCGCTTTTGGAGCGGGCGGCCCAAGGGGCGGGGAGACGGCACGTGCCGTGACCTGCTGGTAGATAAACTGGATCGGCACATGCCAGCGGCGAGCATCTACCCCGCCACTCCCCGTTTTGTCCGCCCGTCGTTCCGACGCTCCGA
>JAYSVA010000150.1:0-26232 GCA_043718785.1 Hyphomicrobiaceae bacterium | reverse complement strand
ATCAGCGGCTTCATGCTACGAAATCCATCGCCAACGCCGTCTCGGCAGCCCCGCACCGCCGCCGGTCAGATCCATCCCGGGGTTTTGCAAGAGGCTCTCTCTTTTTGTTTTGTACCTGTCGTGGGCGGAGTGGGATACAAACAGAACGGAAGCAGTAATCCATGCTGCGGTCGCATTGTTCCTGGCACCCTTCGGACTGGGGGCTTTTGTAACCGGCTTTTTCCTGGAACGGACCGCCTTCGAGGCGACGGACGAAGGGCTCTACGCTTGGACTTTAGGACGCCGCGAATTGCGGATCGATTGGGCTGATATTCAATCGATCGATTTTCACGATAGAAAAACTGGCCGCCCTTCCGCTGGCTGGGTTTTGGTCATCAAGGGCCCTTGGCGCAAACGGTGGGGGCGTAAGCCTGACATTGATTGCATGATTTGGTACGCCACGGATTTAAACGCCAAAAGGCGGCAGATCATCGACATGCTGGAGCCGCATCTGCAGGCATTTCCCGCAGACAGGTCTACTGCTCGTGCGTCACCCGATGATTTTCATTATCACTACATGTGGCGCCGCATCCGCTGAACGCTGTTCCCCAACCAGATCGCGTTAACGCAGGTGTGCGTTGTCAGGTTGGGGGATCTAGGATACTCGGCAGCACTTGTACGGCTGGCGGCTGATCGCCATAACAAAGCGCTGGACCTGACTTGTTCGGGTACCGTTCCAAGACCTTTGAGGATGCAGATGTCGACACGTCAAGATGGCGGTTCAGAAGCCCAACCAGTCGCCTCGCGCGATGAGCTGGTGGCGTGGATTGCAGCCGGGTCGAAATCTGCGGACAAATGGCGGATTGGCACCGAGCATGAGAAGTTTGTGTTCAACACCGCTGATCACACACCGGTTCCATACGCAGGGCCAAATGGCATCCGCGCGCTGATGGAAGGCCTGATCGCCCGCTTCGGCTGGGAAGCGATCATGGAGGGCGAGCATATTATCGCCCTGAAGCGCCCAAAAGGTCAGGGTTCGGAGACGATTTCGCTGGAGCCGGGCGGCCAATTCGAGCTGTCCGGCGCGACGCTGGAAACGTTGCACGAGGTGGCGGCTGAAACCGCTCTGCATCTGAAGCAGGTCCGCGACGTCGGCAAGGCACTCGGGCTTGGCTTCCTCGGCGCTGGGTTCTCGCCGATCTGGCCGCTGTCAGACGTGCCGACGATGCCGAAGCAGCGCTACGGCGTGATGACCCGCTACATGCCGCAAGTTGGCAAGGGCGGACTCGACATGATGTACCGGACCTGTACGATCCAGGTGAACCTGGATTTCGGCAGCGAAGCCGATATGGTCAAGAAATTCCGCGTCTCGCTGGCGCTGCAACCTATTGCGACAGCGTTGTTTGCGGCGTCGCCGTTCACCGAGGGCCGCCCCAACGGCTTCAAGTCAATGCGCTCCGAAGTCTGGCGCGACACGGATAAGCGCCGCACCGGCATGCTGCCGTTCGTGTTCGAGGACGGCATGAGCTTTGGCCGTTACGTCGACTACGCCTTGGATGTGCCGATGTACTTCGTCTATCGCGACGGCACATACATCGACGTTGCCGGGGCCTCGTTCCGTGATTTCATGGCGGGCAAGCTGGCGGCGGTTCCGGGGATGCGTCCGACGATTGACGACTGGTCAGATCATGTGACGACGTTGTTTCCAGAAGTACGGATGAAGCGCTTCCTGGAGATGCGCGGCGCGGATTGCGGGCCAGAAGCGCATGTCACGGCGTTGTCAGCGTTCTGGGTGGGTTTGCTGTACGACCAAACCGCGCTGGATGCGGCCTGGGATCTTGTGAAAACCTGGACCACCGACGAACGTCAGGGCCTGCGTGATCTCGCGCCGAAACTGGCACTTGATGCACCGTTCCGTGACGGCAAGCTCGGCGATATCGCCCGCCAAGCCGTGGCGATTTCGCAGACCGGACTACAGAACCGCGCACGCGCTGGTGGCGGACGCAGCAGCGAGATCGGCACGCTCGATTGCATCGCCGAGATCGCCCAAAGCGGCCAAACGCTGGCAGATCAGATGCTGGCGAACTACAACGGGCCATGGAAACATGATGTGACGCCGATCTTCCGGGACTACGCGTTCTAGTCGGTCGACCCGACTCATTTGGTTCAGATTGCATTCATGCTGAAGGGATTAATTCTCGTATTAAGCAAGACCGGGCCTCGAACTCAAGCCATCTGACTCTGGTGGAATTAGACGGCGGACCGACTCCCCGGTTTTTTGTCGATAGGCTCGGGGTTTGGGTCGAAGAATACTAAGGGAGCTTCCTATGCCACGTAACATTGCCGCTTCTCGTGGTTGGGCCATTGCTGCAGCGGCTGTGTTTGCGGTCGTCGCCACGGCAACTGCGGGTTTGACGACAACGGTTGCACCGGCTGCAGCTCAGGGCAACGCTTGTGTGGCGGCTTGCAAGGCATCGCACAATCAGTGCCGGATTTCGACCAAGGGCAGCCCAAGTTGCGATGGCCAGTTGCAATCGTGCTTGCAGGCCTGCCTGAAGAAGTAATCGGTTGGTCTTCTGTAATTCACGCGCCCTCTCGTCTTTTTGACGTGAGGGCGTTATCGTTTGGCCTGACCACCAAACGGACCCAACATGACCAGCAATAACGCACAACAGCCCATCGAACTCCATTATTGGCCGACGCCGAACGGCCACAAGATCACAATCATGTTGGAGGAATGCGGGCTGCCGTATGTGATCAAGTACGTCAACATCCTGCGCTCCGAGCAATTCAAGCCGGAGTTTCTGGCGATTTCGCCGAACAACCGGATGCCCGCAATTGTCGATCCGGATGGGCCAGGCGGCGAACCGATCTCGGTGTTTGAAGGCGGCGCGATCCTGCAGTATCTCGCCCGCAAAACCGGCAAGTTCTACGGATCCGATGAGCGCGGCCGCGTGCAAGCCGATGAATGGCTGTTCTGGCAAGCCGGTGGTCTCGGTCCAATGGGCGGGCAATGTCATCACTTCCGCCATTACGCGACCGACAAGATCCCTTACGCGGTTGATCGCTACACCAACGAGGTCAATCGCCTTTATGGCGTGATGAACCGGCGCCTAGCTGACCGCGACTATCTGGCTGGTGACTATTCAATTGCCGATATGGCTGCGTATCCGTGGGTTCGTCCATACAAGAGCCAAGGCCAGAGCCTCAGCGATTTCCCGCATCTGCGCGCGTGGTATGAGCGCTTGCACGCTCGTCCTGCGATTGCCCTTGCCGTCAAGGTGGGCGAGGATGTCCGCAAAGCCCACAACGTCGCAACGGACGAAGAAGCTCGACGCGTCTTGTTCGGACAGACGGCATTGAAGGCCGGGAAGTGAGATGGCCACTGTTGTGCGAGTCAGAGCCTACATGTATGCAGCGACAACTGTGCTACACGCGCCGACTGCCAAATCTGCTCGCTGGAAACTCCGCCATGACCGCTGCAAAGCCTCTGAAATATAAGCGCCTGCTGCTGAAGCTGTCGGGCGAAGCGCTCATGGGCAAGGGCTCGTATGGCTTTGACATGGGCGTTGCCCAGCGCTTGGCGGGCGATGTGGCGGAAGGCGTGCGCGCCGGATGCTGCATCAGCGTCGTGGTTGGCGGCGGTAACATTTTCCGCGGCATGGAAGGCGCGGCCAAAGGCATGGACCGCGCAACCGCTGATTACATGGGCATGCTGGCGACCGTCATGAACGCCCTCGCCTTCCAGAACGCGCTGGAGCAGCATGGCATTGGCGCGCGTGTGTTGTCAGCCATTCCGATGCCGACGGTGTGCGAAAGCTACGTCCGGCCGAAGGCACTGCACCACTTAGCGCAAGGCCGCGTGGTGATTTTCGCGGCGGGAACGGGCAATCCGTTCTTCACGACTGATACGACGGCGGCGCTGCGGGCCGTGGAAATGGGCTGCGACGCAGTTGCAAAAGCAACACAGGTGGACGGCATCTACACGGCGGACCCGAAAAAAGATCCAACCGCCACGCGCTATGATCGGCTAACCTATGCGGAAGTGCTGGCGAAGGATCTGAAGGTGATGGACGGCGCTGCAATCGCGCTTGCCCGCGACAACCATCTTCCGGTAATTGTGTTCTCCATCGAAGAGCCGGGAAATCTGCTGAAGGTGCTGCGCGGCGAGGCGAAGATGACAGTTGTCACGAACCAAGTCTGAGCGCGGAATTTCGGCACGAGTACGGCTGAACAAGAGCTACGAGCCAGAGGACAACGCCAATGGCAGTTGTAAAATTCGAAATCGCTGAATTTGAAAAACGCATGCGCGTGGCTATGGATGCCCTCAAGCGCGAACTGCAGGGTCTGCGCACCGGCCGTGCGAGCGCCAACTTGCTCGATCCCGTGATGGTCAACGTTTACGGCCAGCGCATGCCGCTGAGCCAGGTCGGAACGGTGTCGACGCCGGAAGCGCGGATGATCACGGTGCAGGTGTGGGATAAGGCGTCAGTTCCGGCCGTCGAAAAGGCGATCAGGGAGGCCAATCTCGGGCTGAACCCAATCATCGACGGCACGATGCTGCGCCTGCCTGTGCCAATGCTGACGGCAGAGCGGCGTAACGAACTCGTCAAACTCGCGCACAAATACGCCGAAACCAGCCGCATCGCCATTCGCAATGTGCGCCGGGACGGCATGGAAATGCTGAAAAAACAGCAGAAAGACAGCATTATCAGCGAAGACGAGAGCCGCAAGAACTCCGACAAGATGCAGGTGCTGACCGACAAGCTGATCAAGGAACTGGATCAGATGGTGGCCTCCAAGGAAGCCGACATCCAGAAGGTTTGATCGGTTTTGCGGGTTTTGTCAGCGGTATGTTAGTGCATGTACGATCCGCTTCGGACTACGGGAAAGACTGTCGCTTTGGCAAAATCTGAGACACTGGCTGGCGCTCCCACAAATGGCGGGGCAAATGGGGTGGCTCATAAGGCGCCAAACCATGTCGCGTTGATTATGGATGGCAACGGGCGCTGGGCCAAACAGCGCGGGCTGCCACGTGCGATGGGCCATCGCCAAGGCGTCGAAGCGGTTCGCCGCACCGTCCGCGCGGCCATCGAACTCGGCATCTCCTATCTGACAATCTACAGTTTCTCGTCTGAGAACTGGTCACGGCCGGCCGCCGAAATCGATGATTTGATGGGGCTGATCAAGCGCTTTATCCGCCGCGATCTGGCGGACCTCCACAAGCACGGCGTGTGCATCCGAGTGATTGGCGACCGCGCCTCGTTGGAGCCAGAAATGCGCCAGCTGATCGAAGAGGCGCAGGCGTTGACAGCTGGCAATACCGCGATCAATCTGGTGGTCGCCTTCAACTACGGTTCGCGCGCCGAAATTGCCGCCGCAGCCAAGCGCCTAGCCGAGCGGGTCGAGCGCGGCGAATTGCGGGCCAGTGACATCGATGAGCGCGCTGTCGGCCAAGAACTCGATACCCGTGGCATTCCTGATCCCGACTTGCTGATCCGCACCAGCGGCGAGCTGCGTCTTTCTAACTTCCTACTCTGGCAGGCCGCCTACACAGAATTTGTGTTCATGGACGCCTACTGGCCGGATTTCGGCCGCGATCTGCTGGAGCAGGCGATCGCTGAGTACCGCGGTCGCGACCGGCGCTTCGGCGGCGTCAAGCCGAGCCTGGAATCGGGCGCGCTGGCGACCAACGTACAAGGCTGATACAACATGCAAGCGGGTTCCCCGTCCAAGCCGACTGCCGCAACGGCGGCAACGCCGCCGCATGATTCGAGCCCAGGCGCTTCCGGAGTTACTCCATCGCGGCCCGATCCACCCAACTCAAATGACGGCAAATCGCTAGAACTGCTGCTGCGGATTGGGTCTGGTGTTGTCCTGGCCGCGGTCTCTCTAGCGCTTCTGTACGCGGGTATCCGGCCATTCGCTGGCCTGGTTTTTGTCGTGGCAATGGCGATGTGCTGGGAATGGGGCCATATCGTCCGGCAGGCGAGTATCGATACTCCGTTTACAATTCACGCAGCAGCGGTTGGTTCGGGCATCGCACTGGCGGGCAACGGGTTCGCAGCGCTGGGCCTGCTGACCGTGGTGATTGGCGCGTTGATTGTGCTGGCCCTGCGGTTTGGTGAGCGCGCCAAACTGTCAGCGTTGGGTGTGCTTTACGTCGGTCTGCCTTGTGTCGGTCTGCTGTGGCTGCGCGGTGATGAGCCCTACGGCTTTCGCGCCGTGTTGTTTTTGCTGGTCGCGGTCATCATCACTGATACGGCGGCTTACGCGGTCGGCCGCACTGTTGGTGGCCCAAAACTTTGGCCCCGGGTCTCGCCGAACAAGACATGGTCTGGGTTGATTGGTGGCGTCTCCGGCGCTGGCATCGCTGGCGCACTGTTTGCGCTGGCTGTTCCAGGGGCGTCCGCCGGGCTATTGTTCATCACTGGCGTGTTGTGCGGCCTTGTCGCTCAGGCAGGAGACCTGGCGGAATCAGCATTGAAGCGGGCCCATGGCGTCAAGGACGCCAGCCAGCTGATTCCTGGCCATGGCGGGTTTATGGATCGGATGGACGGGTTGGTCGGCGCAGCTGTTGTTGCGGCCTTATTTGCACTCCTGCTCAATATGCATGCACCCGCCCGCGCTTTGTTGTTGTGGCAGTGACCGTATGGCCAATCCAGTAATGCAGACCTCTGCGATCTCTCAACCGCGGTCCCTCACAGTTCTGGGTGCCACAGGTTCCGTGGGTACGTCGACACTAGACCTCGTCGCGCACAGTCCCGGCGCCTTCCGCATCGTCGCACTGACCGCGCAGAACCAAGTTGATCAGCTGATTGCCGCCGCGATCCAACATAAGGCTGAGCTGGCGGTGATTGGCGACGAAGCCCATTACCCGGCCCTGAAGGCGGGTTTGGCTGGCACCGGCATTCGGACCGCCGCAGGTCCACACGCACTGATCGATGCCGCCAGTGAGCCTGCAGACTGTGTACTGGCAGCTATAATTGGTATCGCTGGCTTGGCGCCAACCCTGGCGGCGGTGGCTCAAGGTCGCCGCGTCGCACTGGCCAACAAG
Organism: Hyphomicrobiaceae bacterium; assembly: GCA_043718785.1. Lineage (GTDB taxonomy): Bacteria > Pseudomonadota > Alphaproteobacteria > Rhizobiales > Hyphomicrobiaceae > JAYSVA01. The sequence continues at coordinate 19,196 of JAYSVA010000150.1, read as the reverse complement.
GAATGCCTGGTGGCCGCCGGACATCTGTTCATGGCGCAGACGCGGGCCGCCAAAACCGAGTTGCTGCCGGTCGATAGCGAGCACTCGGCGGTGCATCAGGCGCTGGTTGGGGCCAGCGCCGAGGCGATTGAACGGATTGTCCTCACGGCATCTGGCGGACCATTCCGCACGTGGACAGCGGCGCAAATGGCCGAGGCCACACCGACTGCTGCGCTAAAGCATCCGAACTGGTCGATGGGGCAGAAAATCTGCATCGATTCAGCGACCTGGATGAACAAGGGGCTGGAGCTGATCGAGGCGTTCCACCTGTTTCCGGTGACCGCCGAGCAGCTGGCTGTGGTTGTTCATCCGCAATCGATCATTCACGCCCTTGTTGAATATCGCGATGGGTCTGTGATGGCGCAGATGGGCGCTCCGGATATGCGGACGCCGATTGCCTATGCGCTGGGCTGGCCGGAGCGGATTCATGCGCCGACCGCGCGGCTGGATCTGATCAAGCTGGGCCAGCTGACATTTGAAGCCCCGGATGAGGAGCGGTTTCCGGCTCTGGCACTAGCGCGAGCCGCCATGCAGCGCGGCGGTGCTGCGACAACAATTCTGAACGGTGCCAACGAAATGGCGGTGGCGGCGTTCCTCGATCACCGCATTGGTTTCCTCGATATCGCCCGCACAGTCGACAAGTGCTTGAACCATGCCGAACGAAATGGTGTCGTCAACCAGCCACAAACGCTTGCTGATGTGCTAGAGCTTGATGGAATCGCCCGGCAACTGGCACGAGATGTGATTGACTGAGGTGGGCCCTCCGACGATTGGGCCGAGCAGAACTCATAGGAGCTACCGACGCAATGGAAATTTTGAGCAAATTTGCAGGTGGCGCTGGAGATCTGGCGTTTGCGTTCGTTGTGTTCATTTTCGTGTTAACCGTCGTCGTATTCATTCATGAGCTGGCGCATTTCGCTGTAGCGCGCTGGTGCGGTGTCAAAGTGACGGCGTTCTCAATTTGTTTTGGCCGTGAAATCTGGGGCTTTACCGACCGCCACGGCACCCGCTGGCGGCTTGGTTGGATCCCACTTGGCGGCTACGTCAAATGGGTCGACGACGAGAATGTCGCGAGCGCTGGCAGCAAAGACACGGCGCAAATGTCGGCCGACGACCGGTCCGGTTCGTTCAGCACCAAACCACTGTGGCAGAAGTCCGCCATCGTCGCCGCCGGTCCGATCTCGAACTTTATTCTGGCGATTGTGATTTTCGCCGGCATGTTTATGTGGTTTGGCATCGCCACGCTGCAGCCGAAAATCAGCGAAGTGGTTAAAGGCTCGGCCGCTGATCGGGCAGGCGTCGAAGCCGGTGATATCATCCGCTCGCTCGATGGCGAGGTGATCACGAGTTTTGGTTCGGTACAGCGCATTATCGCCTTAGGCCCGAACCGCCCCATGAAAATGGTGGTTGATCGTGGCGGCGCACCAGTCACGATGACCGTTACGCCGACCGCAGAAGAAGAGGCCGACACCTATGGCGGCACGCTGCGGCGCGGCAAGCTCGGCGTTCGTCCGGTGACCACCGCCGATGCGTTCACCCATCGCAAAGTCGGGCTGATCGAAGGTATCCGCGAGGGCACGTCACAGACAGCCACGATCATCACCTCGACCGTCGGCTACATCCGTGATGTCTTTGCCGGGCGTCAGCGCGCTGACCAGATTGGCGGGCCGATCCAAATAGCCCAGGTGTCGTCACGTGAAGCTAAGAAAGGTATCGAGAATCTTCTGGCGCTCATTGCCGCACTTTCAGCGAGCATTGGCTTCATCAACTTGCTGCCGATCCCAGTGCTCGATGGCGGTCACCTTATGTTCTACGCGATCGAGGCGATCATCCGCCGACCGTTGAGCGATGGATTTAAAGAGATGGGCTTCAAGTTCGGGCTAGCCCTGCTGTTGACGCTCATGCTGTTCACGACCGTAACGGACGTAACTAAGTTGTGGCGACTGCTTACCGGCAACGTCTAGTTGCGCCCTGGTGGTCGTGGCCTTGTAAAATAGCTGGGAACAACCCGCCCTGACCATCTCGGGCGGGTTTTTCGTGGCAATTCTGAACCACAAAACGCAAGAATGACACATCACCACGCCAACCCAGAAACACTCTGTAACGCCCGGTGATCAGGCACATTTTTCATGCACTTGGGAGCGAATCGTGGCATGTGAAACATTCTTGCCACTTCCAATGCAATCCAGGAATCGTTAATCCTGATAGCAGTGGGTATCGCTAAGGGAATGTATTGTTGCTGGAAAGTGCAATGCACGCCTCCTGCGGTGTCGGGACAACTGAGACCACAACTGCTGATCAATCAGCAGGTCAGTTGAAGGCTAGGTCGCCTGAAGTTTACAATTTGCAGTGCCGTTTGCCGACAGGCGCAGCAAATACCGGGGGTTCGGCAACGAAGGGCAGACGACCGTATGCCTCACTATAAAAACTTCTCAGCACGCTCCGTCAGCGTTGCCACCCGACTGGTTATCGTTCGGGTCGCGTTCGTCGTCGCTGTGATGGCTCCCGTGAATTTTGCGGTGTTGGACGGCCATTCGTCGGTTGCCTTCGCGCAATCCGGCGTTGTGCGTGACATCAAGGTCGTCGGTAATCGCCGCGTCGAACCTGAGACAGTTCGGTCATATCTGGAATTCTCGACAGGTGATGCCTACGATGCCGGTAAGGTCGACCGCTCGTTGCGCGCGCTGTTCGCCACTGGCTTGTTCTCCGATGTACGGATCACCCGCGATGGCGCTGGTGTGCTCGTCACCGTTGTTGAGAACCCGGTCATCAGTCAGGTCGCGTTTGAAGGTAACAGCGAAGTCGATCAACCGACACTGCTCAACGAAGTGCAGCTGAAGCCACGCTCAGTCTACACCCGTGCTCGCGCGCTCGCAGACGTTCAGCGCATCCTCGATGTGTACCGTCGCCAAGGCCGGTTTGCAGCCTCCGTTGAACCGAAACTGATCGAGCTCGATCAGAACCGCGTCAACCTCGTTTATGAAATCAGGGAAGGCGCGGCCACCAAGGTTCAGAAGATCACCTTCGTCGGCAACCGCGCGTTCAGCGACTCGCAACTGCGCGACATCGTTTCCACCACACAGTCCGGTTGGTTCGACTTTATCAAGGGCACCAACATCTATGACCCGGATCGCGTCAACCTCGACAAGGAATTGCTGCGCCAGTACTACCTGAAGAACGGCTACGCCGACGTCCGCATCGTCGCAGGCAACGCTGAAATTGGCCGAGACGCCGCTGGCTTCTTGATCACGTATTCGATCGAAGAGGGGGAGCGCTACAACTTCGGCTCCGTTCGCGTCGATAGCTCGCTGTCGGCTGTGACTCCAGCAAGTTTGCAGGGCGACCTGCTCACCACATCGGGTCAGGTGTACAACGCGTCGAACATCGAGAAGACGGTTGAAAAGCTGACGCTCAAGGTTTCGGACCAGGGTTATGCATTTGCTCGGGTGCGCCCGAACGCCACCCGTAATGCCGCCACCAAGACCATGGACATTGTCTATGTCATCGATGAGGGCGCTCGCGTCTACATCGAGCGGATCAACGTTATCGGCAACACGCGCACTAAAGACTTTGTAGTTCGGCGCGAGTTCCGTTTGGTTGAAGGCGACGCCTACAATCCGTCGATGGTTGACCGCGCTAAGAAGCGCCTCGAAGGCCTCGGCTTCTTCAAAACGGCCAACGTGAAGCGTCGTCCAGGTTCAGCACAGGATCGTGTCGTTCTCGATGTCGAGTTGGTTGAACAGCCAACGGGCGAGCTTTCCTTCGGTGCTGGCTATTCGACGAACGAGGGCGTGATCGGCGACGTCAGCATTACCGAGCGCAATTTGCTCGGCAACGGTCAGTTCCTCCGCCTGAAGCTGGCTGGTTCGCTTGAACGCTTCCAGATCGACCTCAGCTTCACCGAACCACGCTTCCTGGATCGCAACATTGCGGCTGGCTTCGACCTGTTCCACAAAGAAGTCAATGCCCTGCGCCAGTCGTCATACAAGAGCCAGAAGACTGGCGGCTCACTCCGCGTCGGCTTCCCGCTGGCAGAGAACCTTTGGATCAATTCGAGCTACACGCTGTCGTATGACAAGATCAACCAGATCGATGACGATACTGCTTCGCAGGCTGTACGCAGGGCGTTCAAAGAGGGTGGCTCTATCACGTCGTCAATTGGCTCAGCCATTACTTACGACGGTCGCAACCATCCGAAGAACCCGAACCGTGGTGTGTTTGTCCAGGTTGCTGGTGACTTTGCAGGATTGGGTGGCGACGTGCGCTATAACCGTGTCCAGGCTGAGGGGCGCGCATATTACCCAATAACTGACCAAATTACGTTGGTCGGGCGCGGTGTCGCCGGACACATCGAGGGTTGGGGCGGTCAAGATGTGCGTTTGCTTGATCTGTTCTACAAAGGTGGCGAGACAGTTCGCGGGTTCGACAAGTCGGGTTTCGGGCCTCGCGATCTGGTGACGAAAGACGCTATCGGCGGCAAAACCTTCTGGGCGACGACATTGGAAGCACGCTTCCCGATCCCATTGATACCCGATGAACTCGGGATATCTGGCGCAGTATTTGCGGACGCTGGTTCACTTTACGACGCTGGCGGAACTGCTAAGACGCTGAGTACTGAATGCAATAAGGGTGCAGCCGCCAGTCGTAAGGTTGGTATCTGTCTCGCAGATAGCAACGCCCTGCGCTCATCGATTGGTGCAAGCGTTCTTTGGAACTCACCACTCGGGCCGCTCCGCCTAGACTACGCTCACGCATTATCAAAAGATGTGAACGACAAGACGAAGCTGATCACATTCGGGGCATCGACCAAGTTCTGATATGATCAAGTGCGGCAAAATAGGGAGCATCTCAGGATGCTCCCTATTTTTTTGCGAGCATCGTCTGCAACCAGCTCATCCCAACTTCGTCACCTGCGGCGTCGCTGCCTGCCACCCAGCTGAGGGCGGCAGCGCCAAGATCGCCTTGCCCATCGACACTGGCGGACGGCCGATCAGTATGCGGGCCTTATCGGCCATCGTCAGCCGCGCGCCGTAGAACCGCTCCACCAGCGGCTGCGGCAGCGTGTAGAACCGCTCCAGCACGCGTACCCGCTCTGCGGGCGTTGCGGCGATGAACAGCAGCCGGTTGAGCATGCGGAACACCGCCTGGCTCTCCCACGCCGCCGCTGACATCGCATGGATCAACCGCGCTACCGACCGCGACGTCAGATCCGGATGCGTGGCAATCGCGTCGGCCAACTTGACCGCGAAGGCCAAGCTGTAGCCGGTGGTGGCGTGGAACAGCCACGCCCGCAGGCCAGAGCGCGGCAACTCCAACCCCATCGTCCGCCAGTGTGCCTCGAAATCGCCGGCCAAGGTGATCGGCAGCACCGCCGTTTCAGACCGCACAGTGGTGCCGATCTGCCAGCCCTGCGCCTGCGCGTAGGCGTGGATGCGGCTCACCAGCATCTGCGGCTCAAGATCGGGGGTGTCACTATAATAGGTATCCTCGATCAGCATCCGCGTTGGGCTCAGCGGCAGGGAATAGACGAACCGGTAGCCGTCGATCTGCTCAACGGTTGCGTCCATGATGATCGGCTGCGTCAGCCCATGCGGACGCCGCATTTCCAGCTCCAGCCCGTAGAATTTTTGAAATCCCAGGGCGAGCGGCTGTTCCGACAGCGCGCCCCGACCGTCAATCACTAGTGGTGCACGCAACATGCGCTGATCAGCCATCGTCACATGATCTGGCGCAACGGATCTGACATCGGCCGAGACTTGGATCGCCGCGCCGAGATCGCGCGACACCACCTCGACCAGACGATCCGATGATATGGTGTTGTAGCCGGTGCTGAGCTGTCGCTGGTGGCCCGGGAAACGAACCTGCTGGCCGTCCCAGGACGCGACAATCAAAGGCTGTAACCACGCGAGCTGCGCTGGTGTTACATCGGTCGAATGGAATGACCAGGTGTGGTTGCCACCCAGCGCCGTACCGCGCTCCAGCACCAGCACCTTCAGGTCGGGCCGTGTCGCCTTCAGCCGCCAGGCGATCAGCACGTTCGCAAGCCCACCACCAACCAGGATGATGTCAGCACGGGCACTAGAATTCTGGTCTTGCGTCTGCATTGGCGTCCCCGGTCTAAGCCCGTACGTGACTCATACGGCAATTCCGGTTAACTGGACACGCCCACTGGCAGAGTGATGTTATGGCGCTGTTTGTGTCGATCCGTTGCACGGGTTTCTCTGCACCCACCGCAAACTCGAAGGGTGTACCTAAATCCCGGCCGACGTGGCGCTGGGGCGCCCCCTCCGATGCCGCCGCTCAGCCCTTATCGCGCATGATCCGGGATTTTTCGCGGTCCCAGTCGCGCTTCTTCTCGGTTTCGCGCTTGTCGTGGTTTTGCTTGCCTTCGGCGAGCCCGAGTTTCAGCTTCGCCATGCCGCGCTCGTTGAAATAGAGCTCCAGCGGCACAATCGTCATGCCTTTGCGCTGCGTGGCGATGATCATCTTGGCGATCTCGCGCTTGTGCAACAGTAGACGGCGCGGACGGCGCGGCTCATGCTGAAAGAACCGCCCGACGCTGTTGAGCTCCGGAATATAGCAGTTAATCAGCGCCATGCCGCCGTTTTCCTCGGAGGCATAGCTTTCGGCAATGTTCGCTTGGCCTTTCCGCAGCGACTTCACCTCAGTGCCGGTCAACATGATGCCGGCCTCGTAGGTCTCCGTCACAAAGTAATTGTACCGGGCCTTGCGGTTCTCGGCGACTGTCTTACGGCCGTCGTCTTTCTTCTTGGCCATTATTCCGCGGCCTTTGCGGCGTCCGCTGCGATCAGCCCGGCGTGGACCATCGCAGCATCAACAGCATGTTTCGTCGCCTCGGTCACGGGCACCAATGGTAGACGGGTATCGGGCAAGCAGAGGCCGAGACGCGATACAGCGTACTTCACCGGGCCAGGGCTGGCCTCAACGAACATGGCGTCATGTAGCGGCATTAGTTTGTCCTGCAACTTAAGCGCCGTTGCATAGTCGCCCTTGAGGCACGCGCTCTGAAACTGCGAGCACAGGGCTGGAGCCACGTTCGACGTCACAGAGATCGCACCTTGGCCGCCGTGGGCATTAAAGCCCAGAGACGAGGCGTCTTCGCCTGACAACATCGCGAAGTTGGAGCCGCAAAGCTGCCGCTGCTGCGACGCGCGTGCCAGATTGGAGGTGGCATCCTTGACGCCGACGACGTTTTTCAGTTTCGCGCAGCGCGCCATGGTTTCGGGCATCATGTCAGCGATCGTGCGGGCCGGCACGTTATACAGCACAATCGGCACACCCACTTCGTTGATGGCCTCAATGTGCCGGTACATGCCTTCTTGGGTCGGCTTGTTGTAGTATGGCATGACGACCAACACGGCGTCGGCACCTGCGCGCTTGGCGTGCTGTGTGAAATCGATCGCCTCAGCGGTTGAGTTCGAGCCAGCCCCGGCGATGACCGGAACCCGCTTTTTGGCGACTGCTATGCAGATTTCGACAATGCGCTTATGTTCGTCATGGCTAACGGTTGGACACTCGCCCGTTGTGCCAACAGGCACGAGGCCGTGGGTGCCTTGCGCAATCTGCCATTCCACGAACCGCTCGAACGCGGCTTCGTCGACCTTACCATTGCGGAACGGCGTTATCAGTGCCGTATATGAGCCCTTGAACATGGCGCTTTCCTGCGTTGTCATCGTGGTCGGTGATCGGTTAAAAGGGAAATTCCGGGTGTCACGTACTCGTGTTGCCAGAGTATATCCAGCGTTTACGGGCAACGCAGCACCCAAGTTAAGGGGAGATTAAGCGCTTCATGACAGCCTCGCAAGGTCGATGCTCGACAAAGCTGCTGAAGAACTGTTCTGCCATTGAATGGCCCTGAACACCTGTTGCTTAGCGTTCATTCAGCGGCTGTTAGGGCCAGGAGCCGTTATTCAGAAATTGTGATGCCCGCTAGATTAGGTATGAGGTCGTTCATGTCGTCAGCAAAAGCACCGGGATTTCGAAGGGGTCAGCGCCAATTTTCGCTGCTGAGTGGCTGCCGCACGACGATCACCATGGCGGCGGTTATGGCGTCATTGTCGGCATCTGTGTGGCTGGCCGGGAGCGCATGGGCGACGGAGCCCGTCGTGCCGATCCTGCCTGTGGTCCCTCCTGCTCCGTCGACCGCCGCAACTCCGCAAGCCGTGACAGCACCAGCTGATCCCTCTGTTGCGTCGGAACCGGCTGCAGCGGCTGCCCCAAATGCCGGCCCCGCCGCCAAGCCGCCTACGAAACTTTCGAAGGTCAAAGCGCTGATTGCGCCGATGACCCCATCAACCGCCCCGAAAGCACCGGATAACGTTGAACCACTGCCATCGCTGCCGATGCAGGCGGCACCGGCCAGCGTTCCGGCGGTGGCCGCTGCCGAGGCGGACAGGATCACTCGGTTCGATTCGGCCATCGCCCAGGTCCGCAATGCCACGCCGTCGACCGATGATGCGTTGCGCATTCGCGACGCGGCGGCAGCCTTCATTGCGAACGACTATAACAAGGGACGGACGCTCCGCGACCAGATCACGGACCCGGTTGGCCGCAAGCTGGTAGACTGGGTGCGGCTGCGGTCTGGTTTGGGCGATGCGGCGGAGTATCAGGCCTGGTTGCAAGCCAATCCAGCTTGGCCTGAACGCTCACTGATGGTCCAGCGATTGGAGGAATCGCTGTTTGTTAGTGGTGGTAACCCCAAGTCCATAAAGGAATACTTCAAGACCGACGCGCCAGTAAACGGCGTCGGCCACGCCGCTTTAGCTTCAGCGCATTTGGCTGACGGTGACCCGATGAAGGCGCAGGCGCTGGCCCAGAAAGCATGGCGACAGCTCAACATCCCATCGACACTCGAAACCGGGTTCCTGCAGCGGTTCGGGTCCATGTTGACGACGGCTGACCATAAGTGGCGGTTGGACCGTATGCTACTTGAGGATGTGCGTTGGATTGGCGATCGCAACGACAAGGCGGCGGCCATCCGCCGGATGATCCCACTGCAGCCAGAAGTCGAGCGGCCGAAGATCGAAGCGCGGTTTGCCGTGTTCATGAAGGCCGCACTGGCACCTCAGATGATGGCGGCTTTAACTGCTCCGGCAACTCCGGCAGCAGCTGAGGGCGCGGCGCCTGCTCCTGCCCCGGAGGCAACAGACTGGGGTTTCGTCTACCATCAGGTGCAGTCACTGCGCCGAGCCAAACGCGAAGACGAGGCATCAAAGCTCCTGCTAACGGTGCCGACCGATCCGGCGCTGATTGTCAGCCCCGATGACTGGTGGACGGAGCGGCGGCAGAACGCTTACGCCGCGATGAAAGCGGGCAAGCAACGTGTGGCCTATGACATTGTCAAATCTAGTGTCGGGTTGTCAGGCAATGCGCTGAAGGAGCAGTCGTTTTATGCGGGTTGGATCGCGCTGCGGCAATTCAACGATCTAAAGACCGCTGATGAGCATTTCAGCACACTCCGCAAAGCCTCAGATGGGCCGTTGAGCTTATCAAAAGCCGATTATTGGCTCGGGCGCACGGCGGAGGCTCTAGGTGATAAAGCGCGCGCCGAAGCGCATTACAAAGCAGCGTCGAAGTTTACCGATACGTTCTTTGGCCAGCTAGCGAGCCAACGTATCAGCCCAGGCCATCAACGACTCGATGCTGGCCCGCCGAAAGCGCCATCGCCGGAGGATATCCGGTCATTCAATGAGCTGGACGCGGTGAAGGCCGTCGTGCTGGCGCGAAAGTCTGGTCTCGATCAGAGTTTGACCCGGGCGTTCCTGATCCATCTAGCGCGGCACTTTAAGACCGAGTCCGAGATCGCGATGGTGACGCATCTGGCGGAAGCGCTGGGCGATACGCAGATTGCGGTGCGAATTGGCAAGGCCTCCATCGCCCGCGGTTACAACGTGATGGCCTATGCCTATCCGATCCACGCGTTCCCGGCGTTCCCGATTCTCCGGGTGCCGCCGGAACCGGCGTTCCTGCTTGGTGTTGCGCGTCAGGAAAGCGAGTTCAATCCGAACATTGTGTCGGGTGCGGGGGCCCGCGGTCTGCTCCAGGTGATGCCGATTACCGCCAACCACGTCTGCAAAGACTACAAGCTGAAGTGTGACGTTCCCCGGCTGCTGACGGATACATCGTACAATGCGATGATGGGCAGCGCGTACATCGCCGACCGGATGTCAGAGTTCCGTGGCAGCTATGTGCTCGGTATCGCCGGGTACAACGCCGGTCCAGGTCGGGCCCGGCAATGGATTGCCGAGTTTGGCGATCCTCGCGACCCCAAAGTCGATGTCGTCGATTGGATCATGCGCATTCCGTTTGAGGAAACCCGCGATTACGTCCAGAAGGTTCTCGCAAACATCCAAGTTTACCGCGCCCGCCTCGGTGAAAGCCAGACGGCACTGCGCCTGAATGACGACATCCTACGCGCGCGTGGCATGATCAGAGCCTATGCGCTGCCGACATCGGTTGATTTGGCCCGGAGCACCGACGCGATTATGGAGGGGCTGCCGGTTCAGCTTGCGACGGTCGAACCTTTGAGGACGGTGGTTAGTGTCCCGGCTGAGCCCGCACCTCCTGCGGCTGCGGTTCCAGTTGAGGTCAAGACCCAAGCGGCGTCGGCCACGACGGCTACATTAGCGTCATCTTCGGTCGTCTCGCCGATTAAGCGTGACCGATCCGCAGCTGCCGCACCGCCTTCGAGCCCTGCCCAAGCGCCAGCACCAAAAGCCGTGACCAACATCGTCACCTTCTCATTGCCCGACGTTCAAACAGATGGCCGTCCGGTGAGGCCGCCAGGAGCCCCAGCTTTCCGGTAAGCTACCTCGGTGGCGGCGGGCTATAGACGTTGGAAATACACATGAAAAGCCGGTATCCTGTTGCTGTCGAAGCAGCTGGCAGCTGAATGGGGACCGCGCGGGGGCGCAGCAACGCTATCTGCCCCGGCATGATCCGCACACCACTGTCGGCCAAATTTTACGAGGAGCCGGGCTTCGAGGCGAAACGCGCTGCCGTCACCGCCAGCCGCCGCATCGGCGCGCCGGTGGATATCGCCAACCCCGTTGTGTTCCTCGCCAGTGACCGCTCTGCCTACATCAACGGCACCGAGATTGTCGTCGATGGCGGGCTCGATTGCATGCTGATGGACATGGTGCCCCGCCCGGAATTTAACGCCGTTGGGTCAATCAATTGACCCTTGCGAACGCGCTCAATACTCCCGGTTTTCGCCTCCTCCCCTTTGAGAGAGTGTTGCCAGCGCAACTTATGTATTTGTTGAAAACCGCCAAAAACAGCCCCCAAAAAAGCCCGTAAATCCAGCGAATTTGACAGCGTGACGCTACTCTGCTATGTTTTCTGTATGCTGCGAAGAGTGTGAGGTTATCCTTCATCCTTCAGGCATACCCCCCCATAGTTGTCGTCTGCCGCCAAGTCTCGTTGCCGGGCTCATCCCTTTGGGGTGGCACCCAGGCGTTCGAGTAGCCGTGGGCGGGGCGGCATCACAGGTTCGGTGGGGAGTTCGACGGCAAGGTCAAACGCGGGGACGGGCGTCGGGGCCTCTGTGGGTGGTGTCGGATCTGAAGACTGGGGAGGCTGTACCGTCAGCATGGGCAAGCTGCTTGGCGGTGCTGTCGGTTCGGTTGCAGTATGGGTTGCGGGCATCGAGAGTAACTGCGGGGGTAACTGCGGGGGCGCTGCAGCGCCTGCCGCATTGACCCCAAGTGCTCGCATAAACGACGTGACTTTTTCCCGGCCCGCCGCACCATCGCCAGGCGCGGTGTCAACGGGGCCGGAAGCTGCCGCGACCGCTTCTGATCCGGCGACAATACTCAATGCAACGGAGGAGGAGGGCTCCGGTTTTACCTCGGTGATACGTGCCGCCAAGCTGCGTTTGGCTGCCGGTCCCTGGGCCTGCTGGCGGCGATCTGCCGGAGCCAGCGGCGCTGATGTTGGTAATGTGCCAGCACCCAGGCGACGCATTTCATCCATGAAGTGCTGGGCTTGGCGGGCCATCCGCTCGTTCGACGCCGCCAGCTCGGCGCGCAGCTTGCGAATGGTCTCGACTTGCGCATCGGTTTGCGCCTGCAGTGAGCCGAGACGGGCTTTTAGTGCAATCTTGCTGTCCCGCAGGGAGACGGAACGTTCGGCCGACGGATCGTCCGACTTGTAGGCAGCGAGGGCGCCCTTAAGTTGCGCGATCTCAACGATTTGGTCGTCGATACGTTGGGAACGCGCCGCCAATTCTGCATCGAGCTGGGCACGCTCAGTTGACGTCAAGTTGACGTCACCGGAGCCTGCACGCGGCTGTTTCAACCGCTGCTCCAGGTTGGCCACTTCGCGCTGCAACCGGTCGACCTCGGATGAGCCGGACTTGCTGCTGTTGATGGGTGTGACGTTGCTGGCGGACCCGACCGCTGCGTCATGTTCCATGCTCTGCAGCCGGGCAATCAGCGCGCCCTGATCGCGTGCCCGAGCTCGCAAGGCTTCGATTTCCGAAGTCAACGCCACTTCGGCATCGAATTTCGGATCGCTGAGGCTACCGCGGTTCTGGGCCGCGCGGGTCGATAGAACCGTGTTGACCCGGTCGAGATCCTGGCGCTGCTGGGTGTTGATCTGCAGGGCTTCGTCGAGTGCCCGCATGGTTTTGGTGGCTTCGCTGGACAGCGCGGTGATATCGCGATCACGCTGCTCAAGGAGCTTTTTCGCTTCGGACAGCCGCTGTTCGACGCGAGGAACACGGTCAGCGATCGTTTGCTCAAGCACGTGGCGGGCGTTGCGTGCTTCCTCGATCTCGCCGTTCAGTTGCTCGAGCTGCGACTGCAGTCCGTTGACCACACCGTCGCGGCGATTGAGTTCAATCGATTGCCGCGCGCCCGACAAGCGTGCCTGTTCCAGCAGCACCTGCAACTTGTGGATGCGGATGGCGTTATCGGCGCGGATCCGGTCCCGGTCGGCGCGGACTTCGGCTTCGGTGAGGGGCAGGCTGCTGCGCACGCGGTCGGCGGTTAGACGGCTTACACGGGCGCGGTAAGCGGGGGCCCACAACAGCACAACAAGGCTGGCAATGAGCAGCCCGAGCAGCACGAGCAGGATCGATTGAATCGTGATCACTCTTGTGCCCCCAAGGCGCTGGCGTGACGGCAGGGTAAAAGACGGCCTATCGTATCACACGACGGCCGACTTCCAACCCAGATTCGGGTATCTAGTGCATACCACCACTGCCCGACAATGCTGTTGCCCCGTTGACGCACTAGGCCTGTTGACGCACATTTCTGTGGACGCACTTTGATCACGGCACCCGTTTGGTCGCGAAAGTTTCAGAACGGGTTCCAGGTCGGTTTGCGTGAGTATTTGAGATAGCCAACATTGGCACCGAGACGCAGGCCAACGCCGGAGCGGATAAGCGCCAGTGAGACATCGCCGTATTTTTGGAATTGGACGCTGACGCCACCGATCAAATAGGCCGATCCTTCAATGCCGCCGAAGCGGTGATACATGTCCTCGATGTCGCGCAGATTGTAGACGAGAACCATCGTTTTGGAGCCTTCGCCGCCGATGTCATAGCCAAGCGACGGGCCTTGCCAGAAAATCTTGTGCTGACCAGCGTCTTTGGTGAACAGTCGGCCTTCGCCGTAGCGCAGACCGGCGATGAACGCGCCGCCGCCGTCTTCGCCGAGAATGTAGCCGTTAGGGCGGCCAGCCTTCTTGAAGGTGTACTCGATGGCACTGGCGAGGCCACGGGTGACGGATCCGAAGAAGCCATGTCCGGCCTGCGAAATCTCGTTGTGGGAGTAGTAGCCGCCGCCACCGCCGCGACCCGGTGTCGGATCGTCAGTGTAGCGCGGTGGCGCCGATTCGTAGCGTGGCTCGCTGCGTTGCGAGCGTTCGTCGTACGCCGGTGGTGGATCGTAGTTTTGCGACGGCCCGTTATACGGGGCACCATAACCGTCACCGCTTGAACGAGGGGGCTGGTAGACATCACCGCGCCCGGTGCCATAGCCTGATTGTGGGCCTGACTGTGAGGTGTAGCCGCCCTGTGCGGGAGGGGGGCTATAGATGGGGCCGGAGCCACCATAGGACGGGCTGCTGCCATAGCCTTGACTGGTGACGTAGGGGGCGGGGCCGCCGCCGCCACTGGAATTGCCGTATCCGGCATTGGCGTCTGGGCGCGTTGAGCCAAAACTCGGGCTGCTGCCGTAACTTGGCGTGCTGCCATAGTTCGGGGTGCCCCCGTAACCGCCAGACGAATAGGCAGCGGGAGGAGCGTCAATGTCAGCACCCAGGCGGTTCGGTGCGGGTGCGGGTGCGGGGGCAGGGGCCGGAGCGCGCGCGGGCCGTGCCGTCTCGGATTTGTCCCATGGTTTCTGCCACGACTGCGAGTCCTGTGCCTGTGCTGACAGCGGCAGCACAAATAGACCGACGACAGCGGAGGTGAGGCTCAAGCCCCGCAGATTGAATAGGGAGCGGCGATGGATGTATGTCGACATGGGCGACCCGTGAACAGAGGGACGCGGCCTGATCAGCCGCGATTCGTCGCCAAGTCTTTCACGACAAGTGTTACCAAACTATGGCTATCCGCCCGACATCGTGACGGAACGGCGGCAACTACGCGGTATTCAACAGGCGTTTGGCCAAATCAGCGGAACCCCACGCAATAAAATCCGGATTGAGGAATTTAGCAGCCACCTTGCCGTACGTCAGGGGGAGGCCATCAAATGTCGTGACGGCACCACCTGCTGCAACCAAAACCGCGTGGCCAGCGGCCGTGTCCCACTCGTTGATGGAGCCGATGCGGGGATAGAGGTCGGCGTCGCCGCGTGCCACCGTGGCAAACTTGAGTGAGGACCCGACATGGCGGCGTTCCCGCACGTTAAATGGCGACAGGAATTCTTCGACCTCGGCGGTGCGGTGGGAACGGCTGGACACCACCGTCAGTGCCGTCAGATCGGCGGACCGGCACTGGATGGCGCGTGGATTGAGTTCCGCGAGGTGGCGGATGTGCGTGGCATCCGGCGGAACGAGGACTTCAATAGCGGCCTCTGGCTGGTAGGTGTTGCCCAGCCCGACAAACAGCTGACCAGTGGCCGGGGCGTAAACGATGCCAAAATAGGGGCTTCCGTCGCGCACCAAGGCAATATTGACCGTGAAGTCTGGGGAGCCACTGACGAACTCGCGCGTGCCGTCGAGTGGGTCGACGAGAAAGAACTCCGAGCCGATGGTCGGGATGTTGCCGGCGCTGGCGGCTTCCTCGGCGATCACAGGAATGTTTGGAGCGACGCGGCGCAGGGCGGCGAGCAAGATCACCTCAGCCTCCTGATCCGCAGCTGTGACGGGTGAGGCGTCGGACTTGTGGTTTACCGCGACACCGTTGCGGAAATACCGCATTTCCAGCGCCCCGGCCTCCAGTACGGCTGGCAAAAGGGCGTCGGCAAGGGCGGCAAACTCAAGTGTGGTCGATGGCATCGGGTCATCCGTCTCGCTGCGCGACCGGGACTAGAGGCTCCGAATCTGCGTTCCGATAGGCTTAGCTAGCTAAATGCCCTCGTCAATCACCATCGCAGGTGATGATGTCAACGGGCAGGGCGATTGCATGGACGGCAAATGGCAATGAGGCTGCGGTTTTCGCCTCCTCCCCCTTGAGGGGGGAGGACAACGAGGGCATTGCGCAGCGATGCCGTCGTGAGGTGGGGGTGGTCTCCGTGTGGCGCGTGCGGCGGGACAAGTGGCCCGAAGTCACCCCCACCTCGCACGGCAAGGTCGATTTTTGCGAAGGACAAAAATCGAGCCGTGCGGTCCTCCCCCCTCAAGGGGGAGGAGGAGAACAACCGCGACAGCCGTGCCTGCGGCGAGTTCATATGCGATAGCCCTGCCATCAAGGAGGAGGACAGCGCGACCCGATTTTTGTACTTCACAAGAGCCACTTGCAAAACTCCTGCGGCCGGATGCGGTGACGGCGTTCTCCAGCTTCCGGCGCGAGGCTTTATGTGTTGGATGTCATGGCATGACGCGCGTCACCCTGCAATTGGGCACACCTGTGGCGTCGGCTCCCTTCGATCACATGCTTGATGCTGCTGCTGGTGGCTTATGTGACGAGCCGCATCACCTGCTCGACGGTGATCACGAGAATGCCGAACATCAAATGGCAGAGCACTTTCGGTGCCCCGCGCACGCGCACGGTGTTGCCGCCGCAATTGTCCTTCAAGTTGCCGTTGACCCGCTCGGCTGAGCTGCGCTGATTGTAGCGCACGTCCTCGGCTGGCCCGTAGCCGGCCGCGCGTTTGGCGCGGGCCTCGGCCTCAATCGCGGCTTTCTCCCCGCGCCGCGTTTTGTGATCGATGATCGGCACGTGCCCGAGCGCGATGCTCTTGGCGCGGATTTCTGGTGCGTCGTAGGCGCTGTCCATCAGGTCGTAAAGGTTGGTGACGCGGCTTGCCGTGATGGCCGCCAAGGGCAGCGCGACCTGGCTGTCGTGGACCGAGGCGGCGGTCAGAATGCACGAGATTGGGATGTCGCCGTCGGCGGTATCGATGTGCAGTTTGTAGCCGATCCAGCTGGTCGTGTGGCCCTTGGCATTGCGCTTGGTGCCGATCGAGCAGTGCATCGGCAGATCGGCCAGCATCTGAGGCAACGTCTGACCGGCCTGCCGCTCTAGTCTGCGTGGCTCCTTCTCGGGCACGACCTCACCCGTCTTGGGGCGGCCGCGCCGGCGCTTAGGCGCTTTCTCCTGGGGCTTCTCGATCTTGACCGGCTTCTCGCGTGCCTCAATCGCGGTCGCATCGCGCGCGATGTGGCCGACGAGATGATCCTTGAGCGTTCTGGCGATCAGCGCCTCATGCACGCGCGCGGGCAGCCCGCAATCGGCGAATTCGGCGTAGGACCGCGAGAACGTCGCCTCGCTCGGGAGGCCGCCGATGCGGTCCCAACCGCACAGTCGGCGCAGCGTCGCGTCGACCTGGAGCCGTTCGATCAGCATGCGGGTGTTGGCCAGGTTCAGCACCGCTTTGGCGATGAACGCGCGGGCCAGCGCTTGACGATCCTCAGGCGGGCGCCCAGGCGCGCCATCATGCATCGCAACGAACGCCTCGACGCGCACCATCTCGAGCACGGTGATGAGCCGCTTGTGGTTGTCTGTGAGCGGCCCGAGTTCGGCTTGCAGCCACGGAAAAAGATTGCCTTGAATGTGGCTCCAGGTCGCTGTTACCAGTGTGAGTAGAGGCATGTCCCGTCCGATTCGCGTGGTCGATCTTGGCAGAAACACCATGACCGACTCGGACGCGGACGCCTCGCTTCATTCCTCGTCAGGACGAGAAATCCCACGCGCATGCGCTATTTTGCAAGTGGCTCTCCAAAAGATGTGTTTCCACCCACCGACTTTCATTCAGCGACGCTCGTTGCCAACACGCTTTACCTGATCGGGTCAGCTGGATACCAAGACCTCCGACGTTATGGGCACACGCAAGTCTATCGCCTTGATACCGAGAGCTTCAAAATCGAAGAGTTAGTGACAGCGGGCACGACACCTGCCGACGGTCCCGGCTGGATCTCAAGACACGAAGCAGAATATGACCGTCGAGAAAACACCATCCGGATCTTCGGTGGCAAAGTAGAAAATCACAAGAACGATTACCAAGTTAACACTGCCTCCTTTGACTTAGACCTGACATCTGGCTTGTGGAAACGAGCGCAAGAACAGTAACGTTTCGTTGACCAAAATTTACAAAACAACAAATTTCATATTTGAACTGGCCTGGATATTTACGGAACGCTGATCAATTCACGATATGCCGGGATGTTATAAGAGGCATCCACCCCCAGCGTGTTACGAGTCATGGTCCCAATATCAGCCGATAACGCTGCAAACGTCGGCACTTCTGCAGTGTCCCCACCGCCCGTCGCCAATGCTGTGTCGCCAAACCCGGCGATCCAAGCTTTGAAGCGGCTAGTTCGCCGCGTCGATCACAGTGCGCTCTTCCGCCCGCTCAATCGCGCGTTTAGCGATAAGCGGAATAATATCTCACGCCCGAAACTATTGTTCGCCGTCAGCCTACTCGACGTGATGATCATCTCGGCCACTGGCGCGCTGACCCATGCAATCTTCGGGGCGCCGATCCGGTCGGCCATTCTCGAATGCGTCGTGCTGCTGTTGGTTGCCTTTACCGCTGTCGCGATGCTGCGGCGGCAGTGGGCGTACACCGTCTCAGCGCTCGGCCAACTGCTGCCGCAGATCGGCAAAACCACCATCGCGCTACCGACGGTGTTCGCAGGACTCGGCGGCATTGCCTATTTGCTGATGCTGCCGGTGTTCACGCCGACGTGGCTGATCAGTTGGCTGGTTGTGGCCATGGCCAGCCTCTTCCTGGTGCGTTACGCCAGCCGCTCCCTCGTTCAGACGTTGACGGCCAGCAATCGACTAACCCGCCGCACTGTTATCGTCGGTGGCGGCACGGATGCGGAACAGCTGATCCAGGCGCTGCGTGCCGACAGCCGCTCTGAGTTGGATATTCTTGGCGTGTTCGATGACCGCAAAGATAACCGGTCCGGCGAGGCTATTGCCGGGCTCAAAAAACTTGGCACGTTTGAAAGCCTCGACGCGTTTTGCCGCGACGAAGGCGTGGACCTGCTGATCGTCACAGTGCCGCCGACAGCCGAGACCCGGCTGATGCAGATCCTCAGCCAGCTGTTCACACTACAGGTCGACATCCGGATTTCCGCACTCAATTCAAAACTGCGGTTAAATTCCCGAGCCTATGCCCACATCGGCAGTGTGCCGATGCTCGCCGTGATGGACAAGCCGCTGGGTGATTGGGATCGCGCCGTCAAAAACGTCGAAGACAAGGTGCTCGCTTCCATTTTGCTGGTGTTAGCTGCGCCGATCATGGCGCTAACCGCACTGGCAATCCGGCTCGACAGCAAGGGGCCGGTTCTGTTCAAGCAGAAGCGCTTCGGTTTCAACAACGAGCTGATTGAGGTGTACAAGTTCCGCTCCATGTACACGGACATGACTGACGCCAACGCCAGCAAACTGGTGACGAAGGGCGATCCGCGCGTTACCCGGGTGGGCCGCTTCATCCGCAAATCCAGCCTTGATGAGCTGCCGCAATTGTTCAACGTATTACAGGGCAGCATGTCGCTGGTCGGGCCGCGCCCGCACG
>JAYSVA010000149.1:0-9325 GCA_043718785.1 Hyphomicrobiaceae bacterium | reverse complement strand
ACCGCGCATTCTGATCTCACCTCGCCCCCTTGGCGGCCCGCTGGGTCCTCGGGACGAGGCCCGAGGATGACACCTTTGGGTGTGCTGGCCGACACTGGGTCAGCGGCGCATCGCGCGATCACGACGCTAGCCAGGCATCAATTGGCGAGCGTTGAGTGGTCGATTACGCTCGCCGCACACTCGGGTCGCACACTCCGTTCCCGGCGCTTCGGGACCGTGCTAGCCTGCGCTATCAGCCACCAATCCGAAACCCGCCCCATGTACGCACTTGCCTATGTCCTGCTGCCGCCGAACCACGGGGCCCTTCAAATAGAGCTGGACCGGGCGCTGGCGGCGTTTGAACGTGGCGGTCCGGATGATCTGCCCTCCCACATGCTGACGTTTCATGATGAGACAGATGAGCTGATTGAACTGCATCAGACGCAGTTTCAGTACGAGCTGATTTCCGGGCAGCTGAAGGCCACGTTGCCGGACACTGAGTGGGGCTGGTCCTTCCATCTGCGCTCTGACCGACTGAAAGCCCACATGATCGCCTGTAACCTCGACAGGTTTACCGGGACCTTTGCCGAGCTTGAGCCGAATTTAGATGCGTTTGCCCGCAACTTCACCAAGCTCGAAACTCGGGACGCCAAGACCGGTAAGTTCGGGCAATGGCTCAATCCGTTGGGCACATGGGACTGGTGGGAACTTGGCGGCAGGTTTAACGGCATCATCACCGGGCAGCAGCGCTCGGGCGGCGATCACCAGCATATCTCGTCCGGGCAGAGTGCGGGGCGGACAATGATCGGGAACCTTGCGCAGGTCCTCGGCACTGAAATGCAATCGGCAGAGGCCGAGATCGAGTTGAATGTTGAGTTGGTAGAAACATTGCGATCCGCACTTGGAACAGACGAGCCACGACTGCCGTCCACTGTCGTACTGCCGTTAGGCGCGGGACCAGACGCCGGTCGCTGGATTGACGACATCGGTTGGCGTCCCATCAAAGCCGAATCCCGAGCAATTCTTGGCGTTTCAAGCGACGCAAGCTACAGCGACATTGTCCGCACGGTCTACTACCGTTTCGCAGGCCACACGGCAGCGGCCATCGCCTATCATTTGTGAGCCAACCACCGGCGTCCCCGCCCATGAAAGCCAGCCTCACTCCAGCGGCACTGCGACGAAGCGCATGTCGCCTTTCGAGTCTTCGACGCGCAGGAGAATCTGCTTGCGGCCGATTTTCTTGATCTTGTCGATGCTTTTGGCGATGTCCTCTAGGCCGTTCACCGGCTCCTGGGCTGCCTCCACAATGACGTCGCCGACTTTGATGTTCTTGGACGCGACAGCGCTTTGCGGGTCGACTTCGGTGACGACGACGCCTTTGATCGTCTTGCCGATGTTGAATTTCGCCCGCAGCTCGTCGGTCAATGGCGAAATGCTCAGGCCCAACAATGCTTTGCTGCTTGGCGCGGTTTCGCTTGGGGTGCTGCCGCTCTTCTTGCCGTCGGCGGTGGTTTCATCTTCGGTCAGGCGGCCGAGCGTCACTTTGACAACCCGCTTCTGGCCCTTGCGCTGCAGCTCGACATCGACCGTGCGACCGATGGCGGTTTGCGCCACCAGCTTCGGCAGGCCGCGCACCGTCGTCACGTCCTTGCCGTCGAACTTGAGCACTACGTCACCGGCTTCGATGCCAGCAGTGGCGGCGGGTCCCTTCGGCGTGACAGAGGAGATCAGCGCGCCCTGGTTTTCCCTCACACCAAGCGTTTCGGCGATGTCTTCGGTGATCGACTGCACTTTGATGCCAAGCCAGCCGCGCCGGGTTTCGCCGTGTTGCTTCAGCTGATCGAGCACAACCATGGCGTTGTCTGATGGCACGGCGAAACCGATGCCGATGGAGCCGCCCGAAGGCGAGATGATCGCGGTGTTCACGCCAATAACGTCGCCGTCCATGTTGAACAGCGGGCCGCCAGAGTTGCCTTTGTTGATCGACGCATCGGTCTGGATGTAGTCATCATATGGGCCGGACTGGATGTCGCGCTGTTTGGCCGAGACGACGCCGACCGTCACCGAACCACCGAGGCCGAACGGGTTGCCGATGGCCATCACCCAATCGCCAACCTTCATGGCGGCGGAGGAGCCGAACTTGGCTTCGGGCAGCGGCTTTTTCGGCGTCACTTTCAGCAACGCCAGATCGGTTTTGGTGTCGCGACCAAGGACTTTGTCGACCTTTAGCTTCGTGCCGTCGTGGAAGTTGATGATGATCTCATCGGCGCCCTCGATGACGTGGTTGTTGGTGACGACGAGGCCTTCCTTGCCGTCGATGACGAAGCCCGAGCCGAGCGACGAGACTTTGCGGTCGCTCTGCGATTTGCCGCCCTTCTTGCTGAAAAAGTCATCAAAGAACTCTTCGAAGGGTGAGCCCTTCGGTACCTTCGGCAGCGGCACACCTTGCGGGCCTTTGATGGTCTGCGAGGTCGAAATGTTGACCACGGCATCGATCAGCCGCTCGGCGATGGGGGCCACCGTGTTGGGCCCCTTCTGCGCCAGCGTCGGCGCTGACGGCAGAACAGTGACGGCAGCAACAAGCGCAAACAGGGCACTGGAGAGGTGAGACGGCAGACGGCGCGGCGTGCGGCGATACATGCGGGCATTCTCCAAATGTGCGTCGAGGCGGATGCGACGACGCAACGTAGCCACACTCAATGCCCGGAGTGTGGCAACTGTCAACGGAGTTGCGAATTTTGCTGGCAGGGGAAAACTGGGCCGGGTTGGCCCGGGGCACCGAGAATCACCTATTGTCCCCGCTGAGCACACACGTTTTGCACAGCTTATGGACCTCAGCCAATGGCCACTTACCTTGATATGCAGAAGCTGGCGCAGAGCCCTGGCGCGGTGACGTTGCTGGCCAGCTATCTGCTCAACATCAACACGGTTGAGTGGACGGACTGGGAGCTGGACTTCCTTGAGAGCATGGCGCGCCGTACGGCGACCGACCCGATCAGCACACGGCAACGTGAAGTGCTGGTGGAGCTGAAGGACAATGCCACCTCGCACGCCACCACGCGCGACGGCCAAAGCGTGCGGACGCTGATCCTGCGCTGCTGGGAAGCGCGCCTTGACCTCGATGACGAGAGCGAACAGTTCATCACGGATCTCTACGAGCGCAAACTGACGTCGCTCAAACCCCGCCAGCTCGGCCGCCTGCAGCGTTGCATCAGTACCCTAAACATTTACGGCTGAGTTGCAGCACCTACGCGCCGGCGCTACACGTCACCCCATGAAAACAGCTGACGTCGATATTCTGATCATTCCCGGCTGGACCAATGCCGGGCCAGAGCACTGGCAAACCCGATGGGTCAAGGGCCTGAAAACCGCGCGCCGGGTTGAGCAGACCGACTGGGACACCCCGCAGATCGGCGATTGGGTTGCCAACATTGTCGCGGCCGTCGAGGCGGCAACGCGGCCCGTGCTACTGGTCGCGCACAGTTGCGGCGTCTCGGCCGTGGTGCATGCCGCCCCGCTGCTGAAGCCGGGCGTTGTGGTCGGTGCGTTCCTGGTCGCCGCGCCCGATCTTGATGGCAGCGACATCTGGCCCGCCACCAACGGCGGCTTTGCGCCGGTTCCGACCCACCGCCTGCCGTTCTCGGCGCTGTTGATTGCCTCAGCCACTGATCCCTGTTGCACGCTTGAGCGCGCCACGACTTTTGCCGCAGACTGGGGTGCCACATTGGTGGATGCAGGCGACGTCGGCCATATGAACACGGCGTCGGGCCATGGCCCGTGGCCGGATGGCGCGATGCGGTTGGGCACTTTTTTGAAACAGATTTCTACGGCGCGGGCATGAAACCCGAGGCATTAACCAATCTCTTAACAAAGGGTTAAATTAACCACTTGGTCATTAAGCCTAACTCTGCGTTTACCTCGACGGCAACAACGTTATCAGTTAGTTATTTTATCACAGGACGCGCTGCAGACGACTAGCGGATCGGTTAAGGAAATGGATCTGGAAATCGCACGACAGAGAGCTGGTGAAAGTTCACAGTGGGCACGTTTAGCCGCTGTGGTCTGCTTCTCGCTCACGTGTGGGTTACTAGCCGGCACTTTACTCAGACCATTTCTCGCCTAACTTAGTACTCCTCGACACGGACGCTGCTCACGGACGTGGATCTAAAGCCTACTGGTTAAACAAGACTAAGCCCGCCTTCAGGGTTATACTCCTCCTCGGTTGCACTCCGGCCCTCACTTCTTCCCAGAAGTGGGGGCCGCTCCCGTTTTGGGGCGCGATACTGCTGCAGGAGCAAACGGCCTGCCAGTTCACGCCCCAGCAGCACCGCTTGATTGTTTGTGGCTAACTAAAGCTAACACCGTCAAACGGCTCTGGCGTGCCCTCAGGTAACGGCACATCAAACGTCACAATTGTCATTGAAATCAACGTGTAATAGCCGAGCACACCGACCAGTTCGATGACGGTTTTCTCGCCCAGCTTGGCTTTTGTCGCCTGAAAGGTGGCATCGGAAACCCGGCGGTCACGCCACATTTCATGAGCGAATGCGTAAACCAGTTGCTCATCATCCTTCAGCCCGGTTGGCGCTTCACCCTTGCGGATAGCTTCAACCGCCACTGGTGACAGCCCCGCCGCGATGCCAATGGGCGCATGCGCAAACCACTCATAGCCAGCCTGCCAGTGCGACCCGGTCACCAGAATAGCCAATTCTGACAGGCGCGGCGGCAACGACGTGCCAAACCGGCAGAACGCGCCGAGGTTCTGCGCCTTGTCAGCCAACTCCGGACTGGTCAGCCAGACCGCCAACGGCCCGCGCACCGCACCGCGAGGTCCGCTGGCAATGGCGTCATAAACCTTTCGCTGCGCTGGAGTGAGCTTCGCCGTATCAATCACAGGCATCCGTGAAGTGGTCATGATCGGATCTTTCATCGGGTGTTTTGAGCGATTACCACTCAGCACGGATTGATTTCTAGTGATTATCAATCGAATGACTAGGAATTGAGCGGTGGTCAAACGATAATTTTGCAACTCATCTTGGATTTTATGCAAATTATCGTTTGCGTTTACCAGTTGTCTACTGTCGCCTGACAGTCTGTGCCTTGCGTCACCAGTCCACTGCCGAAGCTTGGCAGCCCGCCGACTGGTTGTTTTGTACCGCTTAAACTTCGGTGTCAGAATCCAAGGAGGCAACATGGCACGGTTTGAATTCGTTTCACGCGATATGGTTGAATTTGCAGCTGAAGGCGGCGCCGCTGACGCTCTGTTCCAGCTCGGCCTGATGTACTGCGCTGGCCGCGAAGTACCCGTCAACTTCGTCGCAGCTCACAAGTGGTTTAACCTCGCAGCCCAGCGCGGCAACATTGAAGCCCGCCGTTATCGCCAGGAGTTGGCTGCCGAAATGACCAAGCAAGACGTGGCCCTTGCCCAACGCGAAGCCCGCAAATGGCTGGCGTCTCGCTAATTTGCTAGCCTTCAATGGTCATGGTCAGGATCATTCGTGGTCCTGGCCGACGCATCCGCAGTATTGGCTCAGCAACGCTGGAACAACGACGTCACGCAATCCCAGGTTTTCTGCACGGCACCGCCGACCTGTTTGCCGGTTTGCTTCATCTGCTCGTTCGATTGTTCGTTGGCGCGGCGCGCCAGTTCGACCATGGTTTTCGGCGCATCTGGCGGGCTTGAACCCGGCGGCAACTTCTGCGGCGCGGCTTTCTCTGCCACTGGCTGCGCAGCAGCCTTTGCGGCGGCCTCTTGCTCGACGGCCTCGATCAGACTGCCCAGCAGCACCGTCTGCGGCATCCCATTGCACGCCGTCACATCAGCGTCACGGCGCACGCGGCAGGTCGCGTGGCTGCCGATCCGGGCCATTTCCTTGATGCAGGCGAATTGGATAGCTTTGTCGATGGCCGCAAATTTGCGAATTTTTTCCGACTTCTCGACAGAGCAGAGATAGACTTTGTCCGGCCCAGTGCAGACGATGCACGCTTCCTGCGCGGCAACTGGTGCACTCGCCACCCCATGAGCCGCCACAACTGCAATCAGCCCGAGAGACCGGTTCAGCAGTTTTTGCGCACGCCGCATAAGGTCGATCCTTCTCCTGTTCCAAGATTTCGGTTCATTGAACCTAAGTCACTTCATTTCGTCGCCCGGAAAGACGGCCAGAATGGGGCGCACCTTCAAAGGACGCCCATTCCGGCAAGCAGCTTTACTCCAGCGCATCCAAGATGGCGTCGGTCATGTCTTTGCAATTGGCTTTGCCGCCCATGTCGCGGGTGCGGATTTTGGTGTCGGCGAGCACGGTTTCGATGGCCTTTTCAATGGCCTTCGCCGCTTCCGGGTGGCCAAGATGGTCGAGCATCATGGCACCGGACCAGATCTGGCCGATCGGGTTGGCGATGCCTTTTCCGGCAATATCCGGCGCAGAACCGTGCACCGGCTCGAACATCGATGGATAGTCCTTCTCCGGGTTGATGTTACCGCCCGGCGCGATGGCGATGGTGCCAGTGGTGGCGGGCCCCAGATCCGACAGGATGTCGCCGAACAGGTTCGACGCCACAATCACATCGAACCAATCCGGGTTACGCACGAGGTGGGCACACAGGATGTCGATGTGGAAGCTGTGCGTTTTGACCTTCGGATATTCCTCCGCCACCGCTTTGAAGCGCTCATCCCAATACGGCATCGAGATCGAAATACCGTTGGATTTGGTGGCGCTGGTGACTTCCTTGCGCTTGCGGGTTTTCGCCAGCTCGAACGCATAGCGCATGACACGCTCGCAGCCCTTCTTACTGAACACAGCCTGCTGGATGGCGGCTTCCTGATCGGTGCCCTCAAACATCCGACCACCAACCGAAGAGTACTCACCCTCGTTGTTCTCGCGCACGATCCAGTAGTCGATGTCACCGGGCTTACGGTTGGCGAGTGGGCTTTCGACGCCGTGGAACAACCGCACCGGCCGCAGGTTGATGTACTGCTGGAAGCCGCGACGGATCGGGATCAGCAGGCCCCACAGCGAGATATGATCGGGCACGCCCGGATAGCCGACGGCGCCGAGATAGATCGCATCGTGCTTCTCGATCTGCTTCAGCCCATCCTCGGGCATCATCGCGCCCTTCTTCTTGAAGCGCTCGCAGCTCCAGCCGTACTCATCCCATTCGAACGCGATATCGAACTTCCGGCCGACCGCTTCCAGCACGCGGATGCCCTCCGGCACCACCTCATGGCCAATGCCATCGCCCGGGATCACCGCGATCTTCAGCGCGTTGGATTTCTTCGATTTCTTCGAGTCGGACTTGGACATGGAACGATACTTCACGTTAGTGGGATGGTAGGGGGCACGGCATCGTTATATCGACGTTTAGGATTCCAAAGAAAAATTGAATTCGGTGATTGCGAGTTGGGGCATTCGTGACTGGTCCCAAAACAGCCGATCACGTTGACGATCAACGCCAATAACCTGCAAAGAGATTTGTTTGGGAGATGCATGTCCGTGCGCACAACACAGCCAAAGTTCGTCGAATAAAACGGGTCCAACGTACAAGGTCGCAAACATACAGTCCTCATGCTCGGTAAGATCACCTAGCGGACGACGTTGCCCGTCAGGCACATTGTCCATAAACGGATGCGGCCCTTGCTTAATCAACTTCGTCTCGGCGGGCATCGACTTGTACTCTCGATATATTTCGACATGCAATGTATGAACCAATTTACCTGAGCCATCCTCACCTTCACCCCATGACAATTGATCTAACGACCACCGATCAAGCGTGGATGTTGAGCAGTGCAGAGCTTTGTGCACGCTGTCGTCCAAATAGGACTTCCGGAACGCGGCCTGCCATTTCTGAACCGTCCCTCGTAGCGTTAACATTGCGAACTTACTCGTTGAACATCAATAGATATTTGTTGGGTTAGCGGGCCAAAGCCTTGGCGACAAGGGCACAATGCCGTTTCCCGCGTAACCCAACATCCACCGGCCAGGTTGTTGGGTTACGGCGGACTTTGAAAGCTGGGCCGAACGAAACTCCGCAGGCCGCCTAACCCAACCTACGGCACCGAGCAAGTTTTACGGCGTGCCGTTCCGGCCATGTTTGCGGAAGGCGGGGCGCATGGCGAGGCGGTCGTAGTAGGCGGTGAGCGTTTTGAACACCGGCTTTTCGAACTCGATGGCGAACCAGCGGTTGACGGCCAGCGCCGCCGGGATATCGGCAATGGTGAAGTTCTTGCCCATCACGTAGGGGCCGCTGGCGATCAGGTGGTTCTCCAGCAGCTGCAGCTGCTTCGCCCATTCCTTGGCACCGGCGGCGATCACATCCGGGTCCTGGAATGCCGGATTTTTGACGACGAGCCCGTGGAACACTGGCCGCACACCGGTCATCAGCTCGGTGCTGGACCAGTCCATCCATGATTCAACCGTGGCGCGCGCGCGCAGGTCCGTCGGAAACAAGTCGGCGCGATTATGTTTGGTGGCCAGATAGCGCACAATCGTGTTGCTCTCGCGCAGGATGAAGCCGTCGTCATCGAGCACCGGCACGATGCCGAACGGGCTGACTTTGACGAACTCCGGCTCGCTTGTTGGCCGGTAGTCGCGTCCCCAATCCTCGCGCTCGAACGGCAGGCCCATCTCCTCCGCCGCCCACAACACCTTGCGCACGTTGATGGAATTCGCCCGCCCGTAGATTTTCAACATGACTATGCCCCGAACAATCTCAATATTTCCGCTGTAGTCTACGCGGCTACGGTGCCGAACACTAGCAGCATCGGCGGCACAACTGGCCAAACACGCCGATAGGAAGTGGTTCAGGACATATTGGCCGAAGCGCCGCACTCGACGGCGCGACGGTCTGGCCGTAAATCACTCGAAACTAATGGAGCCGTTATGCCAAATTCCCAGCCGCCCTCTCCCAAAGCTTTCCCCGTGTCGTGGGACCAGTTCCACCGGGACGCCCGCGCCCTGGCATGGCGGCTTGCTGGCAAGGGGCCAGACGGCGCCCCGTTCGCCGCCATCGTCTGCATCACCCGTGGCGGCCTAGTGCCAGCCGCCATCGTCGCGCGGGAGCTTGGGTTGCGGCTGATCGAGACGGTGTGCGTGGCCAGCTATCACGAGTACGACAAGCAGGGCGAACTGTCGGTGCTGAAGGACATCTCCCCCGCCATCAAGGCGATTGGCGACGGCACCGGGCGCGGCGTGCTGGTGATCGACGATCTGACCGACACTGGGGCCACGGCCAAGGTCGTTCGCGCCATGCTGCCGAATGCGCACTTTGCCACGGTCTACGCCAAACCCCAGGGCGTGCCGCTGATCGACACCTTCGTCACCGAGGTCAGCCAGGACACCTGGATCTATTT
>JAYSVA010000148.1:0-1874 GCA_043718785.1 Hyphomicrobiaceae bacterium | reverse complement strand
ACTTGGCTTCCAACTTGCGCCCGAAGATCAAGTTGGTGTCTGCCGGGCAGTGCAGCCAGCCGTTGGCCTGGATTTCGGCATCCAACTGGCCTGCGCCCCAACCGGCATAGCCGAGTGCCAACAGTGCCTGCCGTGGACCTTTGCCGCGCGCAATGGCCTTCAGCACATCAACCGTTGCCGTCAGGCAAATGCGGTTGTCGATCACCATAGTGGTTTTATCGACCATGTAGTCGGCGGTGTGCAACACGAAGCCGCGTTTGGTGTCGACGGGGCCGCCGATATGCACATCCATATCAAGGACATCAGGGGGGATGCTTTCCTCGGTCTGGCCGGGAACAATGCCGAGTTGTTCGAGGAGGTCCGGAAAATCGATGTGCGGCGCGCGTTGGTTGAGGATGAGCCCCATCGCGCTGTCGCTGGTGTGGGTGCACATATAGATGACCGAGCGGACGAAACGCTTGTCGCGCATCGTCGGCATGGCAATCAGCAGCTGCCCGGCGAGGGAGCTGCCATTCAAATCGCTTGAGGCGGGGCGAGCGCCCGAGGTTTTGCGTAAATCTGCCATAACCAACAGTCTACCGCCTTTGCCACAAGCTTGGAAGGGGTGCAAACGCGTGATGTCCCGAGAGTGTTGGGTGCGACAAATTGACGACAACTGTCGCGGCGATGGTCCAGGCAACCACCGCGGCGGAATGCTGTGCCTGCGTGGTGGCAAATCGCACAATCTGGTTACCGCAGGCCACAAAGCTGGGGTCGGCCGGTACAGTTGAGAACACGTTCAAGCAATAAAATTTTGTAATTTACGAATTCAAGCAGATAATTTAGAAAAATATTTCAATAATCATGACTTGTCGTACGCTTGTCCGTCGATTGCCGAGGTCTGTCCGATGCCATATCCCCCCGCATTTCTCAACAGCCGTGAACTCAGCCGCTTCGGCCACCCTGGGGTCGTGTCGCTGATCGGCTGTGGGCCGGGTGACCCAGAACTGCTGACGCTCAAAGCATACCAACGACTGCAGAAGGCTGACGTGCTCGTGATCGACCGGTTGGTGAACCCCGCTATTCTCGATTTTGCTCGTCGTGATGCCCGCCGCTACGACGTCGGTAAGGCCCCGAACGGCGCGTCGTTCCCGCAGGAGGAGATCAACCGGATTCTGGTGCGGGAAGCCTTGCTTGGCAACAACGTTGCCCGCCTCAAGGGCGGCGAGTCCTTCGTGTTCGGCCGTGCTGCTGAGGAAATGGCTGCCGTCCGCGCGGCGGGTGCCACGGTTGAGATCATTCCAGGCATCACCGCAGCGCATGCTTGCGCGGCCAGTGTCGGCCTGCCGCTGACGCAGCGCGGCGATATCCGCGAGTTCACAGTCCTGACCGGTGCCACTCAGGACGGCGCGCTGGACTTCGACTGGGCTGCACTCGCCCGCCCAGGCCACGCCTTCGCGATCTACATGGGCGTTGGAAGTTCTGCGGCGTTTGCCGAGCAGCTGCTTGCCGCTGGTGCTGACGATGAGACACCTGTTGTCATCGTCGAAAACGGCACCCGCAGCAACGAGCGCTCCGTCGCCACCAACCTCAGCCTTTTAGCCCGGGCCGTCAGAGAAACCGGCATCACCGGGCCGGCGATCATCTTCGTCGGCTTGTCGTGGGATGCCGCTTATCTGACCCGCCCGGCCAAGGTGGACGTGTTCGACGGTAAAGCTGCCGTTCCAGCAATAGCCGGTGCAACCAAGTCGGTCACCGATACCCCTTGGACCGCACAGGAAATTGCTCTGGCGACGTTCTGGGTTGCGGGTTGAGCGACGATTACAAAATCGGTTTAAATTTGGGAGCCAGCCATGACCGTCTTGTCTATTTCCCCCCTGCTGCCATCTAGCGCG
>JAYSVA010000147.1:0-1875 GCA_043718785.1 Hyphomicrobiaceae bacterium | reverse complement strand
GCCGGTGAACCACCGGTGCGGCGCGGCTATCCGCCCTCCGTCGCCAGCATGTTGGCTGAGCTGCTGGAACGCGCGGGGCCCGGCGAAAAAGGCTCGATCACGGCGTTCTTTACGGTGCTGGTGGAGGGCGACATCGATGACGATCCGATTGCCGAAGAAGTCAAGGCGCTGTTGGACGGCCACGTCATTCTGAGCCGCAAGCTGTCCGAAGAGGGACACTTCCCCGCCATCGACGTGTTGGCGAGCCGGTCGCGTCTGATGCCAAGCGTCACCGACCGCAAACATCGCAAGGCCGCCGACCGGGTGCGGGCGCTGCTGGCCAAGTATCGTGAGATCGAGTTGCTGCTGCAAATTGGTGAGTATCGGCCGGGCAGCGATGCCATTGCCGATGAAGCCATTGCCAAAGCGCAGGCGATGAAAGCCTTCCTGCGCCAGGACGAGGACGACTGGGCCACGCTCGACACAGCACGCGAACAGCTGACCGCCTTGGCGTTTGGCGACGACTAGAGCGCCCCATGCCCGGCACGGACGAGAGCAAACAGCTAACCCGCATTCTCGCCGTCCGCCTGACGAAGCGGGCGGCGATCCGGCTGCGGCTGGCCAGTCTGGCAGCACAAGCCCGTGAGACTGAGCTGGCAGCGCAGGCAGCTGCGGCGCGGGTCGAACAGATTGCGGCAGAAGGCCTGGAGCGCATCAAGAATGGCCGTAGCGAGATCCTCAGCGGGCCATTTCTGGTTAACGCCATGACCGAACTGCGCCAGACCGTCACCACAGTGAACGATCATTGTGCCGCTGCGCAAGTGGTGGTGGAGGAAACGGCAACGTTGGCAGATCAAATTGAGCAGGAGCGGCAAGCCGTGGCACGCAACTTGCTGACTGCAGACACACGCTGTGAACGTCTTCAGGACAAGTTGAAGGAGTTGAAGCTGCAGACCCTCAACAAACGTGATGAACGCGACATTGAAGATTTTGCCACGACCCAGATTGCATTGACTTACGCCACCCCGACACCAGCCGCACCTTCCAGCAGTCATGGGGCGGCAACCGGTGTCACGACTGAAGTCAGCGAGCCCGATTATGCCGAACGAAGCCGCGCCCCCCGGCCAGACCGGATTGACCCCAAGCCTTGATGTCCAGCTGACGCTGGCGTTCGGACCGACGTTGCCTTGCACCGTCAGCTTCCCCATCGGCCACGAGACTGTCACGCTGACCCTCGCCCACGCCGCGCGCCTACCGACGATTCCTCTGCTGACCGTCTGCATTTCTGGCACCATCAACGACGCGCCGTTCCAGGTCTACGTCGACTGGGCCCACATCGATGCATGCCTTGAAGACCTGGCACCGGGGCTCGCCGCCGCAACGCTGTCAGCCGAAACCAAGGCGCTGTTGTTTGAGGCCGCCATAGCCGCGCAACTCGACGAGGTCGAACGCGTGCTGGATGCGAAAATTCTGATCCAATCCATCGAGATGCTGAAAAAGCGCACCGAGGATTGGGCGCAGCCGAACCTGAAATTCATGATCAGCTGGGGCCTACAACTACCGCGCACCGGCTATGCCGCGATTCCCCAAGAGCTCGAACGCCGCCTGATCCGCGCTTGGTCCGGCCGGGTTGACGGCGCGCCAGAGATGGACCCCGAACTGGCCGTGACGGTACGTGTTGGCTGTGTGTCATTGACCGCCGACGAAGTGGCGCAATTGGCGGTCGACGACGTGCTCGTCCTCGATGAAACCCCGCTCTACAACAAGCAATGCTGTCTCGTGATTGGCGAGCGGCTAGCCGCACTTGGCAACATCAACGCCAACCAGTTGACGCTGACAGAGCCGTTGGTACTGGCCGAGAGTTCGTGGAACGCCAAGTATTGCCTTGGCGAGCCG
>JAYSVA010000146.1:0-4108 GCA_043718785.1 Hyphomicrobiaceae bacterium | reverse complement strand
GTCCCGAATATTCCGGTTAATGCGGACGGATTAACAACGCTTACGGAATGTAGGGTGCATTAGCCCCCTTGCGTAATGCACCATGGCTCCACGATTGCCGTGTGTACAGACAATCGAGAAAACAACCGCAGCCGCTGCCCAACACGCGGTGCATTACGCAAGCGGGCTAATCCGAAGTTCCCCGGTCCGAAACGGGAACGGTTCCCGGATTTCGCAACGACGGCTTGTACTTATGCCGTTTCCGGCTGCCGATGTGACCGCCAAATGTAGCCATGTAATGCGTCGCAATGACTCATTCCTGGTTTGGGCGAACAGTGTTTCCTGGCGTCATGCACATCGACACGATCCCGAACCGGAATTCGCGCCCCGCTTATCTGCTGCGTGAGAGCGTGCGCGTCGGAAAGCGCGTCACCAAAAGGACGCTGGCTAATCTCTCGTCGCTGCCGATTGAGCAGATCGAGGCGATTAGGCGTGTGCTCAAAGGCGAGAGGCTCGGTCCTGTTGGCGATGGCTTTGAATGCGTCGCCACGCGCCAGCATGGCCATGCCGAAGCGGTGCGCACGGCGATGGCGCGGCTCGGCTTCGATAAGCTGATCGACGCGAAGGCATCCCGCACGCGCGACCTTGTCATGGCGATGATCGCTGGGCGGATCATCGCGCCGGAGGCGAGCAAGCTCGGCATGGTTGGCGCCTGGGCCGATACGACGCTCGCCGACGATCTCGGCGTTGCCGATGCGGACGAAGACGAACTGTACCGCGCCATGGATTGGCTGATCGGGTGCCAGGGCCGAATCGAGCAGCGTCTCGCCAACCGGCACTTGAAGGACGGCAGCCTCGTGCTGTTCGATCTGACGTCGAGTTACTTCGAGGGCGTCACGTGTCCGCTGGCCAAGCTCGGCTACAGCCGCGACCGCAAACCCGGCACGCTGCAAGTGAACTACGGGCTGCTGTGCGACGCACGCGGATGTCCGGTTGCCGTTTCGGTGTTCGACGGCAACACGGGCGATCCGAAAACGCTGCTGCCGCAGGTCGAAAAGCTGAAAAAGGACTTCGGCCTCGCGTCGCTGGTGATGGTCGGCGACCGCGGCATGATCTCGAATGTGCAGCTCGACGCGATGCGGACAATGGACGGCATCGACTGGATCACGGCGCTGAAAAGCGGCGCCATCGCCAAGCTCGCCGATGCCGGCGCGCTCCAGCTCGACTTGTTCGACGAACGCAATCTGATCAGTCTGACGCATGCCGATTATCCGGGCGAGCGCCTCGTCGCGTGCCGCAATCCGCCGCTGGCCAGATTGCGCGCGGCGAAACGTCAGGAGTTGATTGCGGCGACAGCGGAGGAACTCGACAAGATCAAAGCCGCTGTCATGGCGGGCCGCCTCGAAGGCCGCGACAGGATCGGCGTGCGCGTCGGCAAAGTGATCGGCAAATACAAGGTCGCGAAACACTTCGACCTGGATATCAAGGACGGCGCCTTCGTTTTTGCGGTTAATACGGATCGTGTCGCCACGGAGGCCGCGCTGGACGGTCTCTACGTCATCCGCACCAGCGTCGCCGCCGAGGCGATGAGCGCTGAAGCGGCAGTGCTGAACTACAAGAAACTCGCCGAGGTCGAGCGTGCCTTCCGCTCACTGAAAGGTGTCGACCTGCACGTGCGCCCGATCCGGCACCGCCTCGAAGGTCGCGTCAAAGCGCACATCTTCCTCAGCATGCTCGCATATTATGTGCAGTGGCACATGATCGAAGCATGGGCGCCGCTGACGTTCAAAGACGAGGCGGACATCGACGCATCACGTGGGCGCGATCCGGTAATACCGGCGAAGCGCTCGAAGGCAGCACTTGAAAAAGTGCATGCCCGCACGCTTGCCGACGGCACGCCGACGATGGGTTTCGGCCGCCTGCTTGCGCACCTCGGCACCATCGTGCGCAACACCATGCGGCCGAAAGGGGCCAAGCCCAGCGAGGCAACCTTTACGCTGACGACGCTGCCCAACCCGAAACAGCAGCAAGCCCTCGACCTGCTTGCAGCCATCGCATTGTAGTCAGTAACTCACATGCCGTTTTGATCGCAACCGATTGAAACAACAGAATATTGTGCCATGTTGACCGAGGAACTTCGGGCTAATGCACCCTACGTCCGATAACGATAGCCCCCGTCGCCGCACTCCGACCGTTCGAAGGCCTGCTAGAGTGATCGGCAGTGGTTGCTGAGCATAGCCTTGCATAGCCTTGCCATTTGTTGGCTAGCTGCTAATCTCCCCGGAAAGATTAAGTTGTATTGGGGGGGGTGCGTGGATATTCAATGGCTGCTTGACGGTTTTTGGCGGTTACAGGAAACGGTTTCCGGGTGGAAGCCCGACACCAACACGAAGGATAAACTTCAATATGCCGCAGCGTTGGTCGGCATTTGCGTAGGCGTCTACGGCTGGCGCAGCCACCGGCGCAACCGCACCGAACAGGACGCATGGCGCGACGAGCAAAAGGCGGCGGCGGCTGTGCAGGCTGCGACGATCAGCAAGCTGCACGACAGCATGGAATTGCTGCGCCAACAACTCGACCCCGCCAAGATCGCCGCGACCCTTGCCGCTCAATCACGACGAGCCGCTGACCCCAACCAGATCAAGGCCGCCGAGCTGCAAATCGCTAGCACTGCTGCAGTGCTGGCGGGTAAAACCGACGATCAATCCAAAGCCGCTTATGCAGCCTTGGCGGCTGGCGACACAGGAACGGCCAAGCGGTTACTCGGAGCGGTGATGGAGGATAAATCCAGCATGGGTATCGCCAATAACAAGGACGCAGCCGATGCAGCCCGAGCCCTCGGAGCACTCACGCGCCTGACCGACGTGCGGGAGGCTGCGAACCTCTACGCCCGCGCCACACGACTTGACCCTGGCGACATTGATACCTGGATCGACGCCGGGGAACTGGCCATGGACGCGGGCAACCTGCCAGGCGCCCGCCAGTGTTTCGAAGGCGCTCTTGGCGCAGCAGAGGCTACCCAGGACCACTGGGAACGCATGCGCGCTACCAATTTTCTTGGCAACGTGGCGCTGGCTGAAGGTGACACCAGCGAAGCTTTAGAGTTCTATAACGAAGCAAAGATTGTTGCTCAGCGCCTAGCCACCGCCGACCCCGGAAATGCCGGGTGGCAACGCGACCTCTCCGTCTCGCACGACCGTATCGCCGACGTCCTCAGCAATCAGGGCAACCTCCCCGACGCCCTCAAAGCCTATCAGCAGTCCCTCGCCATCCGAGAGCGCCTCGCCACCGCCGACCCCGGAAATGCCGGGTGGCAACGCGATGTGGCATTGAGTTTCGGGCGCGTGGCGATGGCCGAGGCCAAGCTCGGCGAAAAGTCACGGGCGCTGGGTGGGTTCCAACGCGGACGGGATATCATCGCCCGGCTCAAGGCGCAGTCGCCGGACAACGCTACACTGCCTAAGGACCTTGTGTGGTTTGATGCGCAGATCGCGGCGCTGAAATAGTTGGTATGCTTTGCCGAACCCCACCCACCGGTGTCTTCCTGGGCCTTGTGCCCAGGACCCAGGGGGCAACGGGTTGGGACAACACCGAACGCGGTGCTGGTGCCGCGCAACATGATCGTCGGCACCCGTCGCACCCTGGGTCCTGGGCACAAGCCCGAGGATGACACCTGTGGGGAGGTGGGCGGCGCGAAACTCACATCCGGCACAAGCAAAGACCAGTGGGTGAGGACGACGGCCCAGGGCGATTGCATGAACGGCAACTGGCAATCAGTTATCGCGTTTCGCATCCTCCCCCCTTGCGGGGGAGGACAGCGCGGCTCGATTTTTGTTCTTCACAAAAATCGATTTTGCCGCGTGAGGTGGGGGGTGTTCTGTGTTGGTCGAGCCCATCCCCCCATCCCCGGCCCTTCCCCCGCAATGGGGGGAAGGGAGAAGCCCAGAGATTTGAGCCATCTGTTCAGTCAATCGCCCTGCGCGGCGGCCCATATCGTCCGCTCACGACGCCACCGCGGTTCCCCCCGTCCGGGCTTGCACTTTGGCGAGGGCTTCGGCGGCGAGGGCGCGGGTGACTTTGCGGTGGGTGGCCAGCGCCAAGTGGTCGATCTCGTTGACGACGCCGGTGG
>JAYSVA010000145.1:0-1888 GCA_043718785.1 Hyphomicrobiaceae bacterium | reverse complement strand
TTTTCGAACTTCAACCAGATGTTGGCTCCAGTCAGCTCCGACAGCGTGCGCGAGTGGTCGAGATCGGTGTTCAACACCGCACCGGCGATTACGACGGCGGCCTTCTCCACGTCGGCAAGCGTAACGGTTTGCGAGGGACCATTTGGCGTCGGCTGCTGTTTCGTCATGGCGCGTGTCCGCTTTCGGTTCCGGCGTGCTGCAATATCGCCCTTAGCTCACCCTGGGCCGTTCGCCATGCGTTGACAAATCATGGTATCGCGGCTGAATCGCAGAAACGGCGACGGCTTGGAATTGGGCGGGGAATATCACGATAATGGCACGGGAACCAATGCTGACGGCCGCCAAGCGCGTGGCGGTCGTGGCACCGGATTTGGCGAGCCTGCAACGGCTGCGCGGCAACCTGCTGGCGGCGATGGTGGCGTTGCGTCACCGGGTGCTGTGTCTGGTGCCGGATGTTAGCCGCAAGCCGAAAAAACCTGCGGAAATAGCAGCGGCGGCAGCCCGAAAGGCCCAGCGCGACGACATCGCCAAGGCGCTTGGCGTTGAGATCGCAACGTATCCGATGCGGCCCGGTCGCCCCAGCATGTTTGGCGAAGGTGCGGCGCTTAAATCGCTGACCGGGCAGTTCACCGAGTTCCGCCCGCATGTCGTGCTCGGCTACGGGCCGAAATCAATGCTGCTGGCAATGCGAGCCGGGGCCAAAGCCAACATCGGCCGCCGCGTCGCGCTGGTGTCGTCGCTGGGGCCAGCGTTCGAAACCGAGACGGCACCCCATTGGACGTGGCGTCGCCTCTACACTAAGGGCCTCACAGCGGCCCACGCAGCAATCTTCCACAATGGCGAGGATCAGCGGCGGTTGGCCAAGCTCGGCGTGTTGCCGAAACAGCTGGAGCTGCACACTGTCACCGGCGCCGGTGTCGATCTAGAGCGGTTTCCCGTGCAGCCATTGCCGCCCCTCAGCGGCACGGGTGGCCAAGGTTTAGTGTTCCTGCTGCTCGGCCGCACCGATGCAGTGAAGGGCGTGGCCGAGTTCAAGGAAGCCGCCAAAGCCCTGTCCGAACGCTCCCCCCACAGCCGCTTCATCATTGCAGGCCCAGCTGGTGATGCGGCGGCGGCGCTGGCCCCGACGGCCGGCTCGGCCATCGAGGTGCTGGATGACGTCGCCGATGTCCGCCCGCTGCTGGCGCAGGCGCACGTGGTGGTGGTGCCATCGCACGCCGAGGGCATGTCCCGCGTGGCCATGGAAGCCCTGGCGAGCGGTCGCCCGCTGATCACCAGCGATATCCCCGGCGCGCGTGAAACCGTGGATGAGCGGGTCAACGGCGTGCTGGTGCCGCCACGTGACGTCAAAGCCCTGACAACGGCGATGGAGAGCTTCCTCAAGCGCCCCGATCTGATCCCGTCGATGGCCCGCGCCAGCCGCCTGAAAGCCGAACGCCGCTTTGACGTTCGCACCGTCAATGCCAAGATCCTGAAAGTGCTGGATTTGGCGTAGGTTAAGCTGTGAGCAGGGACTTACGCCGGCGCCGGACTCAGTGCTAGGACGGGCGGAAAGTCGTGAGAACGAGGGCAGGTTGCCATGATTATCGCCATTGACGGGCCCGCGGCATCGGGCAAGGGAACACTCGCCCGCCGCATTGCTGCGCATTTCGGCTACCCCTGCCTCGACACCGGGCTGCTATATCGCGCCGTTGCCCGGGACGTAATGGCCGCTGGCGAACAGCTCGAAGACGTTGCCGCCGCCACCCGAGCCGCCAAATCGCTCGATCCGGCCTCGCTTGATGATGATGGCCTGCGCTCGCCCGGCGTTGGTGACAAAGCCTCCATCGTCGCCAAAATCCCGGAAGTGCGGGCGGCATTGCTGCAGTTCCAGCGCGATTTCGCCCAT
>JAYSVA010000144.1:0-1889 GCA_043718785.1 Hyphomicrobiaceae bacterium | reverse complement strand
CTCACTTCACCAGATACCCAACCGTGCCGCCGCCGCTGGCTTTGATGCGTTCCAGCACTTCGAAGACCTGGCGGGGGTGCAGTTGCCGCCCTGTCGTGGCGATGGTTTCGGCTTCCAGTTGCGCCAGTTCTTCGTAGATCGGCTCGGCAGTTTTGTGCAGCATCGCCACCGCGCCGATGGTGTCATAGCTCATGTTGTCGGGCACCTTCGCCGACACGACGCTGGCGATCAGCTCCTGCACTCCACTCGGCAGATGCGTGGTCATCCGCCCGAGCAACGCGATCATGTCGATGTTCAGGCTCGGCTCAAATTTGTAGCCCTCGGTTTCCATCCAAAGGAACAGCTTGGTCATGATCATGTCCTTCAGCCGCAGCTCGGACGTCACCCGATAATCCCGCCATTCCGCGACGATGTCGAACTCGCTCTCCAGCTCAAGATCGCCCGGCGCGAACGTCTGCGTCGCCGTCACCCCGATGCGATCAAGGAAGTCGCGGTTACGCATCTCCAGCCGCGTCGGATAACGCGGCATCCGATAGTCACCGGATGACCCCATAGCGTAGGCCATCCGCACCAGCTTGGCGCAGAACATCAGCTGATAGTCGTTCAGCTGCATGCCGAAATCGTACGGGATCGGCCCGCTTCGCCGCAGCTCCCGCGCCACGTGATCGTGCACCAGTTCCGCCGCCTCGCGGGCCAACGCAGGGTCCCGATGGCGAAACAGCACGGCCCGCCCCAGGCCATGATTCAGCGCCGTCTCCACTGTGTTGATGACGCTGCCGTCCTCGATCAGCGCTTCGACCATCACTAGCTGGCCATCCGCGCCCGTCGCAAACATCCCGACATGGCTGAACTGGCTGTCGACATCGCCAATCCGGGCAATCGCTGCACTATTGTGCACCCGCCCGCGCACCAGCACCACGTCACCCGGCTGAAACGCCA
The DNA here is from genome assembly GCA_043718785.1 of Hyphomicrobiaceae bacterium. Classification (GTDB taxonomy): domain Bacteria; phylum Pseudomonadota; class Alphaproteobacteria; order Rhizobiales; family Hyphomicrobiaceae; genus JAYSVA01. The sequence continues at coordinate 950 of JAYSVA010000144.1, read as the reverse complement.
GCGCCGCCCCTGCAAACGCCGGATTGAGCTGCACGTAATGCTGCGGCCCATGCTGCGGGCAAGTGAACGCTGCATGCTCCGGCTCGCCGCTGCCAAGGCGGGGGTGGCCGAGATGCAGCTCACCGAGCATTTCGCCAGCATAGCGCGACGCCCGGAACACGTCGCGCAACGCCGTCTGCACCGGATGGCTCATCATGCCCGCCGCATGCCACGCTGGCACCCGCGCCCGCAGCCCCAGCCGCGCCTCGAACGCCTGCTGCAGCAACTGCGGGGCCGCTGCCCGCACCGCCGCCACATCAAACGCCGAGAAATCCGCCAGCAGCAACGCCTGATAGACCGCCTTCAGACTGGCCAATAGGTCCGCCTCGCTCGCCGGTGTCCGCCCAGCCAGCGCGGTCATGCCGTCGAGTGCGCCCGTCAGCGATGCGTTGCCCGTCTGTGGTCCTGTATCTGGCATATCCGAAACTCCCCCAGCCGCCCCAATTCACCCGTCCGATGCGGCGAACACTACCGCCAAAACCGCGCCGTATTGTGACACGTGGCAGGGCAGGCGGACAAGCTGATGCTGGCGGGAAGACGTAGGTCGGGTAGAGCATCTTCGCGAGACCCGACATTCTCCACGAGCGAGGCCGTCCAGCCCCCCAGACCGACGCGCCAAATCACCCTGATCGCCCGGCAAGGCTGTGGGTGGTTCAACGCGCAGATGTGATGGGATAGGCAGGGGAGAGTTTTGCACCCTTCTCCAGCCTACAGAAAAAGTAGCATACCAGCGTCACGCTAGTCAATTGATATTTATGGTTAATGGGAAAAATAGTGGATGTTGTGCGGCGAATGCTGGTTGTCACTCTCGAGACTAGTGGATTGCATCGGCTAAAGTGACTCATGGGCAACCGCTGCGAACACTGATTCTTGTCTTATCGGGTGCAACCGACAGGACAAACCGATCATGG
>JAYSVA010000143.1:0-1890 GCA_043718785.1 Hyphomicrobiaceae bacterium | reverse complement strand
ATTGGCGGTATCATTCCCGGCCTGCTGCTCGGCGCGTCGTTGATGCTGCTCGTGCTGATTTATGCCTACCGGTACAAGCTGCCGAAGGGCGAGCCCATGGCACTGAAGGAGGCCGTCAAAATCGGGATCGACGCCATCTGGGGTCTGGTCACCATTGTGATCATCATGGGGGGCATCCTGTCCGGCATCTTCACGCCCACCGAAAGTGCGGCCATCGCCTGCGTTTGGGCGTTCTTCGTCACCATGTTCATCTACCGTTCCTATGCGTGGCGCGACCTGCCGATCCTCATCGGCAAGGTTGTCCGCACGGTCGGCATGGTGATGATCATGATCGGCTTCTCGGTCGCATTCGGCTACATGATGACCTTGATGCGCATCCCGGCCTTGGTCGCTGAATTCTTCACCAGCATCACCAACGATAAGTGGGTGTTCCTTTTCTACGTCAACATTTTGCTGCTGGTGCTCGGCACCTTTATGGACTTGGCACCGATGCTACTGATCTGCACGCCGGTATTCTTGCCGCTATTGCAGCGCTACGGCATCGATCCCGTGCACTTCGGCATCGTCATGATCTTCAATCTCGGCATCGGCTTGCTGACCCCGCCAGTCGGACCGACGCTCGCGGTTGGGTGTGCGATCGGCAAGGTGACAATGGAGCAATTGTCGCGCGGGGTGTTGATATTCTACATCCCCATGTTGATCGTCCTTGGCTTGATCACGTACATTCCGGCCCTGACGCTATGGCTGCCGAATCTGTTGCTTGGCAAATAGCGGTCGCCGTTAGGCTTCAGCCGAGCGACGGCAATAGCGCGGCTAACATGGACAGCCGTGCGAATGCAGTGTTTAACCTTGGCAAATCGATCAACGACGGTCGCCGTCAGCGCAGCCGTCATCCAGGTGCAACATGAGCAGCCCAGCCCCCGCCAGCACGCCACCCGTCGTCCGCTTTGCGCCGAGCCCCACTGGGCGGCTGCACATTGGCAATATCCGCACCGCCACGATGAACTGGCTGCTGGCGAAAAAGCACGGCGGCACGTTCATCCTGCGGCTCGACGACACCGATATCGCCCGTTCCACCGAGGAATTCGCCGACGCCATCCGCCAGGATCTCACGTGGCTCGGCTTGACCTGGGCCCGTGAGGAGCGGCAGTCGGCTCGATCCGCCCGCTACGCCGAGGTGGCTGCACAACTCAAAGCCAGCGGCCGCCTGTACGCCTGCTATGAGGCCGAAGATGAGCTTGACCGCCGCCGCAAGCGTCAGCTGGCGCGCGGCCTGCCGCCGATCTACGACCGCGCCAGCCTGAAATTGACGCCCGAAGAACATGCCAGCATGGCAGCCGAGGGACGCAAGCCGCATTGGCGCTTCCGCCTTGAAAACACCGAGCCGGGCAACGTGTTCCAGCCCGTGCCGACGCTCGCCCACTGGATTGACTTGATCCGGGGCGACCAGAATGTCGACGTCGGCTCGCTCTCCGACCCCGTGCTGATCCGCGAAGACGGTAGTTGCTTGTACACATTCACCAGCGTCGTCGACGACATCGACTTTGGCATCACCCACATTATCCGTGGCGAGGATCACGTCACCAACTCCGGCGTGCAGATCCAGCTGTTTCAGGCGCTGGGGGCCTCGCCGCCTGCATTCGCCCACCACAGCTTGCTGGTTGGCAAGGACGGCGACGCCCTCTCAAAGCGTACCGGCGCGCTATCGGTCGCCAGCCTGCGCGACGACGGGCTGGAGCCGATGGCCATCACCAGTCATGCCGGCCTGCTCGGCACGTCCGACGCCATCGAGGCCTTTCCGTCGCTGGAGGCGCTGGCGACCCCATTCGATCTCGCCAAGTTCGCCCGTGCGCCCGCCCGCTTTGATGCCGAGGAGCTGCTGCATCTCAA
>JAYSVA010000142.1:0-4139 GCA_043718785.1 Hyphomicrobiaceae bacterium | reverse complement strand
CTTCTCCGACCTCCTGCTGGACAAGGCCGCCAACGACACCGCCGCCGAGTTCGTCCGCCGCAAGATACGCGCTCTGGTGAAGGACCCCGCGGTGGCCGAGGCGCTGGCGCCCACCAGCCATCCCATCGGCACAAAGCGCATCTGCGTGGACACGCGGTACTACGAGACCTTCAATCGCCCCAACGTGCGCCTGGTGGACCTGCGCAAGTCGCCGATCGAACGGGTGACGGAAACCGGCATCCGGGCCGGCGGCGAGGATCACGCCTGCGACAGCATCGTCTACGCCACCGGCTTCGACGCGATGACCGGCACCATCCTCGCCATGGACATCCGCGGCCGCGACGGCGTCTCGATGCGGCAGAGCTGGGCCGACGGGCCGCGCACCCTGCTCGGCCTGATGACGGCAGGCTTCCCCAACCTGTTCACCATCACCGGCCCGGGCAGCCCCTCAGTGCTGTGCAACATGCCGGTGCCCATCGAGCAGCACTGCGAGTGGATCAGCGACTGCATCGCTCACATGCGCACGAACAACCTAGAGCGCATCGAAGCCGAGCCGGACGCCTGTGACCGCTGGGTCGAACACGTTAACGTCGCCGCCAACGCCACGCTGCTACCACTCGCCAACCACTCCTGGTACCTCGGCGCCAACGTGCCCGGCAAACCCCGCGTGTTCATGCCCTACGCCGGCGGTATGGCCCGCTACCGCCAACACTGCGCCGACATCGCCGCACGGGGCTATGAGGGGTTCAAGTTGAGTTGAAGTGGTGTAATCTCTGGTAAGCGCTTGCCCTAAATCGTTGAACGAGAAGCGACTTGATTGTTCGCAAGTCGCTTTTGTGATACCGTCGGCGAGTGCTAAACACGTCAGGGAGTGGTTGAGAAATCGACCTCTGTACCAATGCTAATGACGGCCATACGTCCAGAGGTTCGAGCGGCAATTCAGACCGTCGTTGATGATCTGTTGCGAGATTATAAACTGGAAACTTGCGGCATCAAGGCGGATGAAGATTCGTCCGGAGACGACGCTATTTTCGTCGATCTTTGCTATGAGTTAACCGAACGCGAGATCGACCCTGCAATTACGACGGCGGTTCGCACTGCCATACGAGAGCGTTTGCTCAAGTTGGGCGAATCTCGATTTCCCTATATTCGTCACCACTTGCAAAATGGTCAAAGGGTTAAGGGTTATGGACGGTAGGGGGTACTTACTTACTGCGAAAAAACTGCTGCGAGACAATCCAAGTGAAGAAGATTTGCGACGGGCCATCAGCACGATCTACTACGCATTGTTTCATCATATCTGCCAACATTTCAGTGAAATCGTTCTGCATCCATCCGGCGGGCGCTTTGAACGTGCGCAGCTTCAGGCTTACCGTTACCTCGACCACTTCCCTGCCAAGAAAAAATGCCAAGCGGTCCGCGGCAACATGGCGCTAAAGTTTCCTGCAGCCATGATTAATTTTGCTGACGCGTTCGTCGATTTGCAGCAACTCCGGAACGAAGCTGACTACAATCCGGCACAATGCCCGAGCGAAGCTTCGATTCTCAATCTGATCGGCACAGCAGAAGAGGCAATAGTGGCCTTCGACGCCGAACCAGTTGAGTGTCGCCGTGCTTTTGCGGTCTTCGTCACACTCACCTCGAAGAACCGGGCCTAAACGGCATTCGCACCACCTTGAGCCAAAAAAGTTTCACCTTGGGTCCATCGTCAACCAGTTCTTTACACCTGTCGGGCATTGTCGGGTTTGTAAGTATGTGTTGCCGATAACTGGGTGTGTGGTTTTGGGGCAGTTGCCTTGAACTCGCGTGGTCCCCGGCCGGCGGTAAAAGTCTGTAGCGTCGAGTACGGGTACCATGGCAAAGTGCGTTTTGGTCGTTGATGATGATCCCATCCAACGGCGTCTGCTTGAAGAAACCATTAAGCGCCTCGGCTTTGAGACGCGCACCGCCGCCTCTGGCGAGCAAGCGCTGGCCATCCTCGAAGGGCCTGAGCGCAGCAAAATCTCCCTCGTTCTGCTCGATCTCGTCATGGCCGGCCTCGATGGCATGGGCGTGCTGACCAAGCTGCAGACCAAATCTGGCGTGCCACCGATCATCGTGCAAACCGCCAACGGTTCGATTGACGCCGCCATCAACGCAATGCGTGCTGGTGCGATTGATTTCGTCGTCAAACCGGCGAGCCCTGAGCGTCTCGATATCTCGATCAAGAGTGCGCTGAAGATCGAAGCGCTGGCCGTCGAAATCGGACGCATCAAGAAAAAAGTTGAGGGCACGCTGACCTTCGGCGATCTCATCGTCCGTGGCGATGCGATGTCCCGTGTCATCTCGCTCGGCAAACGCGCTGCTGCCTCAAACATTCCCGTGCTAATCGAAGGCGAGAGCGGCGTCGGCAAAGAGCTGATCGCGCGCGCCATTCAGGGCGAGAGCGAACGTGCAGGCAAGCCGTTCATTACGGTCAACTGCGGCGCGATCCCTGAGAACCTGATCGAGAGCACGCTGTTCGGCCACGAGAAGGGCGCGTTTACCGGCGCCCACGACAAACGCATCGGCAAGTTCCAGGAAGCTGACGGCGGCACCTTGTTCCTCGATGAAGTCGGCGAACTGCCACTCGATGCCCAGGTCAAACTGCTGCGCGCGATCCAGGAAGGCGAGATTGATCCGGTCGGCTCGAAGAAGTCGATCAAGGTTAACTTCCGCCTGATCTCGGCGACCAACCGCGACATGATCCAGCAGGTCAAAGAAGGCAAGTTCCGCGAGGATCTGTACTACCGCCTGAATGTATTCCCCGTCTGGATCCCGCCGCTGCGTGACCGTCTCGATGACGTCGCTGAGCTGGCCGGTCACTTCCTGGCTCGTTTTGCGGCTGAAGAAGGCAAGCGCATTTCTGGCTTCTCGGAAGATGCCGTACGCCTGCTCACCGCGTACTCGTGGCCGGGCAACGTGCGCCAGCTCGAAAACGCCGTGTTCCGCGCCGTAGTGCTGGCCGATGGCCCGATGTTGACGGTCGCTGAATTCCCGCAGATCGCCGCCCACGTGCAGGGCTTTGCCGCACCTGTGCCATCGGCACCGGCTCCATCGTTGGTGCAGAAGCCAGCCGCCTATACTGGCCCAGCCCTGATTGGCGCTGAATCGTCGGTGCCACAAACCATCGAGATGCGCAGTGATGAGAGCAACGTCAGCTCGCTCGGTATCGCCGCCGTCAACGATGTCGGTGAAGTCCGCGCCCTGAATGATGTCGAAGCGGACATGATCCGTCTCGCCCTTGGTCGTTATCGCGGCCACATGACGGAAGTCGCCAAACGCCTCGGCATTGGCCGCTCAACGCTTTATCGCAAGATGCAGGAATACGGTCTGGAGCAGCGCGCCAGCTGAGGTCTGCCCTCAGCGTCGTGAATGATCCGGTTGCCAGAACAGCGTCGCTTTCCAGCGGCGCTGTTTTGCTTTGGGCGGTCGCGCCCTAAACAACCGCAACATGGAATTTCGGGATGCCCCAGAAATCAAAACCACCTTCATTAAATGGCACGACCGTCGGCTGTTGATTGCCCTTGCGATCGGTAACCCGGGTCTCGATCACATGCTCGCCGGGTGTGGCACGCCAATCAAACCGGAACCTTCGCCACGTATACGTGTTGATTTCTGGATCGACCAATTCGACGGCTTGCCAGCGTCCACCGTTAACGCGCACATCGACCGACTTAATGCCCCATTGTGGTGCCCAAGCATAGCCGCGGATGGTCTGCTCACCTGCCGTCAAACGGGGCAATTCGCCAACAGCCAATGGATAATTGTGCGGCAGCTTCGGTTGTTTTTCGAGCCGCAACGGGATGGTTAGTAGCGAACGGGGCGGGGACCACGTGACCGCCTTGCCGAGTATTCCGCGTGGCCCGACATTGCGGAATTCGTCATTGTCGGCTGGGATAGGGGGGGAATGACTCGGCCCTATTAAAACGTGAGCAGATGAATTAAGTCTGACCCAGAAATTGTGCGTCGCAATTTTTATCTCGGTCACCCATTTGGTTGAGGCGGCCCCGCACCATCCCGGCACGATGACGCGCACGGGAGCACCATGATCGGCCGTTAGATCATTGCCATTCATCTTAAACGCCAGGCCGATATCGTTGGCATGCTTAAGCAGGTGG
>JAYSVA010000141.1:0-1894 GCA_043718785.1 Hyphomicrobiaceae bacterium | reverse complement strand
GAGAACCCATGGAGGTGGCGGACATTTTCCGTGCCCATGGTGCTGCGTGGCTTCGAGCCAACCACGGCCACGTGAGCTACAGCCAGCTCCGGGTGATGTCGGCGATCAAGGTGTGCCGGACGGCGGCGCTCGGCGGCCACGTCATCAAGTGCGAAGGATGTACGCACACGGTAGTCGCCTATAACAGCTGCCGCAACCGCCACTGTCCGAAGTGCCAGGGCGCAGCTGCGAGGGAGTGGCTGGCCGAGCGCGAGGCTGAGCTTCTGCCGGTGCCGTACTACCACATGGTGTTCACGTTGCCGGCACCGATCGCGGACCTTGCCTATCAGAACAAGGCGGTGATCTACGACATCCTGTTCCGGGCGTCGGCCGAGACGATGCTGACCATTGCGGCCGACCCGAAGCATCTGGGTGCCCGCATCGGGATCACCTCGGTGCTGCACACCTGGGGCTCGGCGATGACCCACCATCCGCATGTGCACATGATCGTGCCGGGCGGCGGCATCTCGGCTGATGGTGCCAAGTGGATCAGCAGTTCGGAGGATTACCTGCTTCCCGTTCCGGTGCTGTCGCGGATGTTCCGGGGCAAGATGTTGGCGATGCTGAAGACGGCGCACGACGCCGGCCGGCTGGAGTTCTTTGGCCCCCATGCCGGACTGTCCGACAGGTGCGCATTCAAGGCGTGGCTGGAGCCGCTCTACGACACCAAGTGGCACGTCCACGCCAAGCGGCCGTTTGCCGGGCCTGAAGCCGTGCTGGCCTACTTGGCGCGCTACACCCATCGCGTCGCAATCAGCAATAGTCGGCTGGTCGCCGCCGATGAGCGCGGCATCACGTTCAAGTACAAGGACTATCGGGTCGAAGGCCCCGAGCGCACCAAAACTATGACGGTTGCGCCGGGCGAGTTCATCCGCCGCTTCCTGTTGCACGTGCTGCCGAAGGGCTTTCACCGCATCCGCCATTACGGTCTGCTGGCGAGCAGCCGCACCAAGGCCGAGACATTGACGCGGGCGCGTGAGTTGATCGCTGAGACCGCGCCGGCGACGACTGCGCCAAAGCCGCAAACGAGTGAAGCGGCAGCAGGATCGACCGCGTCCGCGAAGCCGGACCATCCGTGTCCGCATTGCGGCTCGGCGATGGTGATCATCGAGACCTTTGACGCCGGCCAGACACCGCGTCATCGCCCGAGCGCGCCCACGATCCTGATCAGGGTCGACACCTCATGACGCAACGATCACCCGCGTCGCCCGTCACCGCTGCCCGTTCGTACTGCTGGCTCACCGCCGGCCACGATGGCGCTCGGCTCGAACGGCCTCGCAGTGGTCGATTTGAGCCCGGGCTGCGGGATGATCGAGCGGTTCCAAGTGTCTGGCCGAGGCCGAAAACGGGGCTGTCGCGCCCAACTGCGTACGGTGGCCGCTTCAGGGCTCACCCGCTGCGCCAACGGCGTCAGCCAATTCCCCATAGCACCCGCTGATCCAGGTGCCCCGCTCCCCGCGCCTTCCTTCCCTGGCGGCTTTCGAACGCCGGCCCTATCGCGCGTGGGGTCACGGTCCGTGATGGGCCGGCATCCGAAACCCGTCACAACGGCACGCGTGCATCCTGCACCAAGGTCATGTGTGCTGACCACTCAGATCCGGACATAGTGTGCCAATTTGTCGCACTTCTTCAGCTTATGATCCGATACGATGAGTGACGCCGCTCGGCGGCGATCTCGGGTTCGGGCCACGTGCGGAAGTCGGCGCGACAATTAATCAGTATTCTTTTTGTAATTTGGCAACACTCAGCCTTCCCCCGCCCCTCGACGACAGCTTGGTGATAGATTGGTGGCGCCGTGATTTATTGCACTCAACGATCTACCAGAAGAGACCAGCGGGCGGGCGCTACCGCAGAT
>JAYSVA010000015.1:0-11321 GCA_043718785.1 Hyphomicrobiaceae bacterium | reverse complement strand
TGGACCGCTACCGCTGAGCTTGCCGAGCTCGATCCCGGCTTCCTTGGCGAGCCGGCGGGCAAGTGGCGATACGGCAGCCTTGCCCGGCCCGTGGCCGTTGATAGCGGAAGCCGGTGCGCTGGCCGAAGCAGGTGCGGCGGGCGGTGGGAACGCCGGCCGTGGAGTTGCCGGCGCGGGCGCCGCCGCAGCCATCGGCGCACTGGCGGGTTGGGGCGCCGGCTTGGGCGCCGCAGGCGCTGCTGCGCTAGGAGCGGCACCTTCTCCGTCCATCAGCAGGACGGCAATCGGTGTATTCACCTTCACCTTCTCGGTGCCCTCTGGCACCAGGATCTTGGTGACGATCCCTTCGTCGACCGCCTCGACCTCCATGGTCGCCTTGTCGGTCTCAATCTCGGCAATGACAGTGCCAGGCTTCACAACATCGCCCGCCTTGACGAGCCATTTCGCCAATCGCCCTTCTTCCATGGTGGGCGACAGTGCGGGCATCAGAATTGGCATCGGCATCGGCAACCCCAGAGAAAACCTTAGACGCTTGTGGTCAGGACAGACTAGTGCACCGATGATGTTTGAGCGATGATACCCGCCAACTCAAGTCGTTTATGCGCATAGTTGTTCATGACTAACCACCAGACCACCAGTTTTGCGCCGACTATGGCCGAACTCACAAATAGTGCTATGCAGCGGTGAAATCAGCCGACTCACGAGCATGGCTCATTGGCATAGTTTAAGGAACGGTGATGGAGCATCCCGGATTTTTTCAGCGAGTCGGCCCATTTCGGCTCGATGACGTGGCCAAGGCTACCGGTGCCGAACTGCCGCCGGGCGACCAGGACCCGGCGCGGCTGCTGTATGACGTGCGCCCGCTCGCCGAAGCCACTGCCGATGATCTGACGTTCATCGACAACCGCAAGTATCTTGGCCAGCTTGGCAGCACCCAGGCAGCCGCCTGCCTCGTTCAACCCGGCTTTGCCGACCGCGTGCCCGCTGGCACCACGGCGCTGCGCACCCGCGCGCCCTACCACGGCTTTGCCAACGCGCTGACACTGTTCTACCCGACCTCATCACGCCCGCTCGTCGCCCCTGAGGGTGCCGGGTCCGTTGAAGGTGGCCGCATCGCCCGCTCCGCCCTGATCGAGGACGGGGCCAAAATCGAACCCGGCGCGATCATCGGCGCGGAAGCCCGCATTGGCCGTGGCAGCATCATCGCCGCCGGCGCGGTCGTTGGCTATCGCTGCACCGTCGGTCGCGATTGCTTTATCGGCCCCAATGCCAGCGTCACCCACGCTCTGATCGGTGATCGCGTTATTGTTCACGCCGGTGTGCGGATCGGCCAAGACGGTTTTGGCTTCGCCATGGGACCGAAAGGTCACCTGAAAGTGCCGCAAATCGGTCGGGTGATCATCCAGGATGACGTCGAAATCGGTGCCAACACCTGTGTTGATCGCGGGGCGCTGAAAGACACGATCATCGGCGAAGGCACCAAAATTGATAATCTCGTCCAGATCGCGCACAATGTCGTCATCGGGCGGCATTGCGTCATCGTCGGGCAAGTTGCCATCGCCGGGTCATCGGAACTGGGCGATTTTGTTGTGATGGGCGGCCAATCCGGCGTCGCCGGACACCTCAAAGTTGGTGCGGGGACACAAATTGCCGGTGCCTCCCACGTTAAGGATAGTTTGCCTCCGCGCTCAAAAGTTGTCGGCACCCCGGCTAAACCTTTGCGCGAGTGGATGAAAGAGCAGCTGGCCGTGCGCCGTTTGGCACGCGGTTCAACACCAGAGTCCGCGCCGCCCGACGACGAGATGACCTAAGCCCACGCGACGCCCTACTTGACGACGATGAGCTCGACCCGAGCCGAGAAGACGGAGTAACGATATGACCGAGGCCACGCAAACCAAGGCAAAATCCAGCTTGCAGACCGCCGATATCGGCCGGATGTTGAAGCTGCTGCCGCACCGCTATCCGTTTCTGATGGTCGACCGGATGATCGACATGGATCGCGATGAAAGCTGCATCGGCATCAAGAACGTCACCATCAACGAGCCGTTCTTCCAGGGCCACTTCCCGCAATTCCCAGTCATGCCGGGCGTGCTGATCATCGAAGGTCTCGCCCAAACCGCCGGTGCCCTGTGCGTCTCCAGCCTGGGCGAGGACTACAAGGCCGAGCTCGTGTATTTCATGGGGATCGATAAAGCTAAGTTTCGCAGGCCAGTAGTGCCGGGCGATCAACTCCGGTATCATGTTCGCAAGATCCGCAACCGTGGCCGCGTCTGGAAGTTCTACGGCGAGGCCAAGGTTGATGGTCACATCTGCGCTGAAGCCGAAATCAGCGCGATGCTCGCCGACACCGTGGAAGCCCGCGCCTTCGCGAGCAAAAACGGCTAATTGCATGATTTGAACGACGCACCTAAGAACGGTTTGAGCATGGCTAAAGCAAGCGTGGCTAAAGCGACCATTTCAAAGCCGAACCTGGCAAAAGCCGGGTCGCTCAAACCTGAAATTCATCCGTCGGCGGTTGTCGAGGCGGGAGCCAAACTTGGCGCAGGCGTAAAAGTCGGCCCGTTTTGTATGGTCGGGCCGCACGTCACGCTCGGTGACGGCTGCGAACTGCTCAGCCATGTCGCCGTGTCCGGCCGCACCTCCATTGGCCCACGCACCAAAATCTACCCGTTCGCCTCCATCGGCCATCAGCCCCAGGACCTCAAGTTCAAGGGCGAAGCCTCAACGCTCAAAATCGGTGCCGACTGCCAAATCCGCGAAGGCGTGACGATGAACCCCGGCACCGAGGGCGGCATCATGACCACCGTCGTCGGCGACCGCTGCGCCTTCCTCGCCAACAGCCACGTCGGCCACGATTGCACCGTCGGCAATGACGTCATCTTCTCCAACAACGTCATGCTGGCAGGGCACTGCACCGTCGGCGATTTCGTCATCATTGGCGGCGGCGCGGCGGTCATCCAGTTCGCCCGCGTCGGTGCCCACGCCTTCGTCGGCGGCATGTCCGGCCTCGAAAACGATCTGATCCCCTACGGTATGGCGCTCGGCAACCGCGCCCACCTGTCGGGTCTCAACATCATCGGCCTGAAACGCCGCGGCTTCGCCCAGAGCGATGTGCACAGCCTGCGTCGCGCCTACCGCATGCTGTTCGCCAATGAAGGCACCCTCGCCGAGCGGGTCGAGGATGTCGCCATCGAGTACAAAGACAACACCATCGTCAAAGAGATCATCGCCTTCATCCGCATCGGCGGCAAACGCTCCCTCTGCACCCCCCGCGACGGGGCTGCCAGCTGACACCATCGAGCCAAATCGCTGACTCTTTCGTTTTTTTCTCCTCCTTGAGGGGGGAGGACAGCACGGCTCGATTTTTGTACTTCACAAAAATCGAACTTGCCGTGCGAGGTGGGGGTGACTTCGGGCCACTTGTCCCGCGGCACGGAGACCACCCCCACCTCACGACGGCATCGCTGCGCGAAGCCATCGTTGTCCTCCCCCCTCAAGGGGGAGGAGGCGAAAACCGGCAGGGTAGAGCAAGACTTGGCGGCCCTGCTCTCAAGCGACGCGGTTCGAACGGCGGCATGGAAAAAATACAACTGAAGAAATTTGCGGCAGCCGCCACCAACATCGGCCTCGTAGACGATCCGCGCGTTAAGCCGTTGACAAAGCCAGATAATCGTTAGCCGATGCCACCCCGTTCTTCGCCTATCTCGGTAGCCCCCCTCGGTATTCTCGCCGGTGGCGGATCGTTGCCGGTTGATATTGCCGCCCGGGTTGTAGCAACTGGACGACCGGTCCACATTGTTGGCATCGAAGGCGAGGCTGAAGGCAGCATCGCCAGCTTCCCGCACGAGTTCGTGAACTGGGGCCGCATCGGTCGCCTGCTCGCCAGTTTCCGCCAAGCCGGCTGCCAAGAGCTGGTGATCGTCGGCAGCGTCACTCGCCCGGATCTCGGCAACATCCGCCCGGATTTCGGCGTCCTGCGTAGCCTCCCCACCATCTTCAGCATCGTCCGCGCCGGCGGTGACGACAGCGTGCTGCGTAAAGTCGTCCGCTTCTTCGAGGCCCAGGGTTTCACCGTGCGCGGCATTTTCGATGTCGCCCCGGAGCTGCTGGCAGGCATCGGCCCGCTCGTTCCGACCCACGTCACACTTTCGGATGCCGACGCCGACATGGCCCTCGGCTTCCGCCTCGTCGACGCGCTCGGCCCCGTCGATGTCGGTCAGGCCGTCGCCGTGCACCAAGGCCGCGTCCTCGCCATCGAAGCCGCCGAAGGCACCGACCGCATGCTCAAGCGGCTGGCCGCACACCGCCCCCTCAGCGAAACCGGCGGCGTGCTGATCAAGCGCCCGAAACCCCGCCAGGAACTGCGCATCGATCTGCCCGCCATCGGCCCCCGCACCGTTCAGGGCGTGGCCGCAGCCCGCCTCAACGGCATCGGTATCGAGGCCAACCGCGTGCTGATCGTCAGCCGCGCCGCAACCGTCGCCGCTGCCGAAACCGCTGGTGTATGCATCACCGGGCTGGCCCCGCCGCCACGCGAGACGCCCAGCGTTTCACCCCCGCCCCGCATCACCGCAGCAACCCGCCGGACGCCGAACCCGCAGCACGTCGCCGACTGTGCCCGTGGCCTCGAAACACTGCGCCTGCTTAGCCCGTTCGCGGCCTCAGCCGGTGTTGTCGTCGCCCGTCGCCATGTCCTCGCCATCGAGACCGGCGAAGGCCTCGACGCGTTGCTCACCCGCGTGACCGGTCTGCGTCAGTGGGGCGGCTCCGCCAACCGCCGCCGCCGTGGCGTGCTGACTGTCCCAACCCTAGGTCCTGCCCCCGAACAACTCCTGACTCGCGCCGCCGAGGCTGGCCTGGCCGGCGTTGTCGCCGCCGAAACCGACGCTCAGCTCTCCCCGGCCGCGCTCACAGCCGCCGTGGCACGCGGACTGTTCGTGGCAACGGTGGTCGGCTGAGTGATCGGCACGAGCGCGTAGGCGCCAAGCGATTACAAACCTAATCCGCCGCGATGGCGCCTTCGTCACGGTAGGCCCAGAGGCCGGCGGCGGGCAGGGAGACCATGATTTCGCTACCGGCTGCGTGGCGGGCGGCGGTGCCGAGTTCGAGGGCTTCCAGGCGGCGACCGGCGATGTCGATGTCGTAGACGGTCTGAGTGCCGAGATAACGCCGCTCCAGCACTTTGCTCGGGAAGGCGTTGCCGAGCAGCTGGCGGTCCAGCGCGACGTTTTCCGGGCGGAACGCGATGCGGGTTTTGTCGCCGGGCTTGAGGTTGTGCACCATCATCGCCGTGACAGTCTGGCCACCGCCGATGTCGATTTTGCCCGTGGCTTCGTCGCGTTCGGTCAGGGTGCCGAGCAGCTCGTTGGTGGCACCGGTGAAGTTGGCGACGAACAGTTCAGCCGGGCGGTTGTAGATCTCATCGGCGGAGCCGAGTTGCAGCAGCTTGCCGCTCCGCATCACGCCGATCCGGTCGCCCAGCGCTACGGCTTCGGCCTGATCATGGGTAACGTACAGTGCCGTCATCCCCGCTTGCTTGAGGATGCGGCGGAGATCATCGCGCAGGCGCAGCCGCAACTTAGCGTCGAGGTTGGAAAGCGGCTCATCGAGCAGCAGCAACTGCGGGCGGTAGACGATGGCGCGGGCGAGCGCCACGCGCTGCATCTGGCCGCCGGACAGCGACACGACGGGACGGTCGGCGTAGTCAGACAGGCCGACCAACTCCAGCGCGCCTGCTACTTTTTTGGCCGAATCGACCTGCCGATCCTTCCGCTGCTTCATTGGATAGGCGACGTTCTGGCCGACGGTCATGTGTGGCCAAACCGCATACGACTGGAAGACCATGCCGATATTGCGCAGGCGCGGCGGCAGCAGAATGCCTTTTGCCGGCTCGGAGACGACATCCGTGCCGATGCTAATCGCCCCGCCCGTCGGATGTTCGAGGCCGGCGACGCAGCGCAACGTCGTCGTCTTGCCGCAGCCGGAGGGACCGAGCAACACAACAATTTCACCGGCGGGAATGGTGAAACTGACCCCATCTACCGCCGGTTTACCGACGTGGAAATCCTTACGCAGTTCCCGAACTTCAAGCGACGCCGACATAGGTAAACCTCGGGAATAGGGAGTGGGGAGATGGGGAGTAGGAACATCAGGGACGCGGGACTACTCCCTATTCCCCACTCCCTACTCCCCCAACTTCTGTTTACTGCCGATACTTGAACGTTTTGTTCCACTCTTCGACCCAGCTGTCGCGGAGCGTGCTGAATTCCTCGAACTTCGGCACCCAAACTTTAACAGTTTTTGGGTCCCAGCCCTTCGGATAGGCAGGCGGCTCTTTCAGCGAGGTGATGTTGCCGAGTTCCTTGATCATGAACGACTGGCCTTCTTTCGACAGACGCCAGTTCATGAACAACTTAGCGGCGTTCGGGTTCGGCGCAGACTTGGGAATGCCGTCGGCGTACGGCACAATCGGCACGCCTTCCGGCGGGAAGATTGCTTCGGCAGGCGCACCTTCTTTGATCTTCGTGAAGATGATGTTGTACAGGAGCGGCGCGATGGAAATTTCACCGCGCACCAGCGCATCCGATGTCGGCGCGCCCGATGGATACAGAACAATTTCGTTGGCGGCTTCCTTGGCGTGATAGTCGGCGCCGAGCACTTGGCGTTCGAACATCACCCGCGTCCAGGTGGTGCCACCTGACGGCGCGATCACTTCGCCGATCAGCTTGCCCTTGTACTCAGGCTTCGTCAGATCCATCCACTTGGTCGGCGGGTTCTTGAGCAGCGCGGTGTTGTAGGCAATCGACCAGCCCAAGGTCACGCCCGGCCACAGCTTCGGCGAAATCAGCACGTCCGTCCGGTAATCGGCGGCGTTCGGCGGGGTGTAATCCTGGAAGAGATCGACGATCTCGAGCATCAGGCCACGGTCCGAGTGGTTGATCACGTCGGCTGACAGTTTGTTGGCGGCGGCTTCGGTCTTGATGCGGGTGATCAGCTGACCACCGGGCGCGCGCACCATCTCTACTTTGATTTCGGGGAAGCGCTTGTTGAAGGCCTTGATGACCTCCTGCTCAACTTCGGCGAAGTTGGCGGTGTAGTAGGTGACCTTGCCTTCTTTTTTGGCGGCAGCGATTAGCTCGGGCGAGCCGAACTCAACTTGTGCCAGGGCCGGTGCAGCCCAAGCGAACGCGGTGGCCGCTGCAGCAGTTACACCTGTTAGAATGCCAGTCAGGGATCGTTTCATGTTTCCTCCTTGAGTTTGTTCAGCGTTGGATGACTTAGCCGGATTTGCCGACCGATTGGGTTGAACCGCCGCTCGTCAGCAGGTTGATCATGCCGATCAGCACGCCGAGCAAGATGGTCTGAATGAGGCTGAACGCGGCGGCTTTGCCGATGTTCCCGCCCTCGTAATAGTCGAGCAGCAGCACCGCCATCACCGTCGTGTCACTGGAATACAGGAACAGTGACGAACCAAGCTCGCGGATCGACAGCACGAACAGCAGCGTCATGGCGGCAAGCACTCCGGGTTTCGCGAGCGGCAGCACGATGGAGCGGATGGTCGTCAGCAAGCCCGCGCCAGAGATCCAGGCGGCCTCTTCAAGCTCCTTGTGGATCTGCATGAACGACGTCGACAGTGCCTTCACCGTATCCGGCACGAAGCGGGCAACGAACGCCAGCGCCAGGATCCAGATGGTGCCGTAAAGCCCGCCCGGCAAGCCGATCCAGGCCCACAGATAGGCGACGCCAACCACTAGACCCGGGATCGCCACCGGCAGCGTCGAGAGGATATCAACGAGCCCACGTCCGGCCAGCTTCGAGCGGTGGATGGTGTAGCCGATGGCGAACGACAGAATGCCGCCGATCACCGCCGTGATGACGCCGACTTTCATCGTGTTCCAGATCGAGCGCATCGTCAGCGGGTTATCGAGGACGCTGTTGAAGTGCACCATTGAGTACTGCTTCATATCGACAAGGCTAGCGGCGTCACGGATGAACATAAACTTGCGGAACGCCGCGATCACCAGCGCCATTGTCGGCAGCACCACGACGACGAACAGATAGATGATGGCCAGCGCCAGCGTGAACCAACGCCACGGCCCAAGCCGGAGCGCGCGCGGGCGGAACGCCTTGCCAGCCACAGTCGTGTAGCTGCGGCCCGACAGCACTTTCGCCTGCAGCCAGACCAACACGCCGGTGACGATCATCAGCAGGATCGCAACGGCAGCGGCAGTGGAATACTGCGGCGGTGCCCATGCCGTCAGCTTGAAGATGTAGGTCGTCAGCACCGCCACGTTGGCGGGTGCCCCGAGCGCCGCCGGAATGCCGTAGATGCCAAGCATCACCACGAACGACAGCAGCATGCCCGAGATGATGGCCGGGGCGATCAGTGGGAATGTCACCCGGAACAGCGTTGAGAACGCGCTGGCCCCCGCCACTTCCGAGGCTTCTTCCAGGCTCGGGTCCATGTTGCGCAAGGCCGGTGCCACGAACATGTAGATATACGGCGCGTAGTAGATGCCGAACACAAAGATCATGCCGGACATCGTGTAGAAATCGACCCGCATATCCGAGCCCATCCACTTCAGGACGGTGTTGATCAGCCCGGTTTTCGGTGACGCTAAGATCACCCAGGCAATGCCCGCGACCAGCGGCGGCACGAACAGCGGGACCATGCTGACGGCGGCAATGAACTCTTTCGCAGGCGTGTCGGTGCGCACCACAATCCAGGCAAAGAACACGCCGATGACTAGCGCAATCACCGTGCCGCCCGCGCAAACGATGAGCGAGTTCAACATCGCGTCGGCGACGTTCGGATTAGCCAGGACTTTGGTGAAATTGCCGAGCGACAGCCGGAAGTTACCGAACCCGTCAATGACTGGATTGGTGTCGGTCAGCGCGCCAAGCAGCAGCATCAGCACGGGATAGACGACGAGGAATGCCAGGATGGCGAGCAGCAGCCCAATCCACGCGCGACCGCCCACGCGACGCCACATGCTCGCGTTGCCTGCGCCGTCGGCCTGAGCCGCAGCCAGTTCCGCCACCGCTGCGGATCGCCCGGTCTCAGTGGTCAAATCGGTTTCCCCCGCGTGCGTTTTTATCTTATTATCGATGAGGCTAGCACAAGTTTTTGGATCACAGGTAACATCAATTTGGCCAACGCCAGAATATTTGACATCGTGATTCAGCGTTTAAACCTGCCTGCGAGGTGATGATGTTTGCCAGCCAGAATGCCCAGCGGTCGGATCGCGTCGGAGAGTTGAGGCAGCGACTGCGCAGCTTCATCGAAGGTACCGGCTTCGAGAGCGATCGTTTGAGCCTGTCGCACAACCTCGCCGAACGACTGGTGCACTTAGGTCCGATTAGCACCGAGGAAGACGTCCCAGCCATTGCCCGGATCCCATGGAGCGTTTTCGTGACCCGGCACCTCGGCATTGACGACTTGACTGTCGATACGATCGAACGTGCTCAATCCAACCTGCGCTCCATGACCGCACAACAGTGCGCGGAAGTAGAGCCACTATTGCAGGAAATTATTGAACTTGTCAGTCAGGCCTGCGACGGCTACGCAGAACTTGAAAGTCGCAGTTGGGACTAAACCACCGACATCCCGCCAATCTAAATGCCGCCAGAAGCCGCCAACCGGCGCGGTGACACAAAATGCATGAGCCGTCCCTCGCCGCGCCGCACGGCTGACCAGGATGTGACATCGAACGTGACTACGGCCACGCCGGCCGTCGGGAACTTGGCAATCAACGCTTGCTGATCAGCCGGTTTCGCTTGCCCTACAAGCGCCACGGCCAATTCGTGAAAGCCTGGATTATGGCCGATCATCATCAGGTGGGCCTGATCATCCGAGGTCTGGCAGATGCGCCGCAGCAGGGCATCGGCGCTGGCCATGTACAGGGTGTCGTCAAATGCGCACGGCGGTTCTGTCGGCCCCCAGGCGGCGGCCAGCATCGCCCAGGTGGTGCGCGTCCGCTCGGCAGACGAGCAGCGCACTGCGTCGGGCCGAGCAACATGCGCAGCCAGCCAGCCAGCCATCACCGGCCCGGCAGCCATGCCACGCGGTGCCAGTGGGCGGCTGAAATCGGTGAGGCCGGTTTCAGCCCAACTCGATTTGGCATGGCGGATCAGTGTGAGGGTGCGCATCAAGGGACCGAACGGTGACTTCTGGCATCGTGAACCACACTTAGAAACCTAAATGTTGCCCGTTGTGAGGTGGCCCATCTCCGGCATAAGCTTCAGCATCTCAGACAACGTTCAGCCACGTATGGGCGGCGCAAAACTGACAGGGAAGCGGCCATGACCAAACCAAACGATGGCTTGGTCTCCGCCCAGTCGCGGCGCATAGCGCAAGAGGGCTCATGCGCCCTACGGTTGGACATTCACCCAAAGGGTGACCTTGCGGGTCCGTCCAATTCCCGCCATAAGCCCAGCACATGAGGGGTTGCGCGCCACTGCGCACACCGAGTCGTCCAAACAACTAGAGGCACCGCCCATGCGCATGCTCGTTTCACTCGCCGCCGCCGTTTTCGCTTTTGCCAGCGCCGCCACCGCCCAGACCAAACCTGATCCCGCCAACACACTGGTGCTCGAACTGAAAGGCGGCAAAGTCACCATCGCGCTGCGTCCAGACATCGCGCCAAAGCACGTCGAGCGCGTCAAACTGCTGGCTAAGGAAGGCTTCTACAACGGCCACAAATTCCACCGCGTCATCGATGGCTTCATGGCCCAGACCGGCGACCCAACGGGCACGGGCACCGGCGGCTCAAAGTACGGCAACTTGCCAGCTGAATTCAGCAACACCCCGTTTGAGCGCGGCACCATCGGCGCTGCCCGCACCAGCGATCCGAACAGCGCCAATAGTCAGTTCTTCATCACCTTCAAGCAGACCGCCCACCTCAACGGCCAGTACACAGTGTGGGGCAAAGTCATCGATGGCATGACCGCCGTTGACACTGTCAAAAAGGGCGAGGACGGTTCGGGCAAGGTCACCAACCCCGACATCATCGTCAAAGCGTACATTGCTGACGACGCGAAATGATCTGAAGACGTGACTGGTGAGTGGTCAGTCGTGAATGGCGCTTCTATTTCACTGCACCACTCACCATCTCACGACTCACCACTCACCCTTTCCAACAAACAAGGAGCGCCCCCATGGCCGCGATCAAAGATCCTGAAAACACCCTCATCATCGAAACCAGCAAGGGCAAAGTTGTCATCGCGCTGCGCCCCGACCTCGCCCCCGGCCATTGCGAGCGCCTGAAAACACTGGCGCGCCAGGGCTTCTATGACGGCATCGTCTTCCACCGCGTCATCGA
>JAYSVA010000140.1:0-4149 GCA_043718785.1 Hyphomicrobiaceae bacterium | reverse complement strand
ACGACAACAATGCGCTCCGGTGCGATCGCGGGTCTTAAGCCGAGAACCAGATCACACACCAAAGCCAGTGGCGGCCGATGCCGATACTGATTGCTACCCAGGGAAGACCCTTCGGCATCCGCCGCCTGGCCCCTCGGACTAAAGCATACCCGGAACGCCTCAAGCGTGTCCGGATTAAGTCGTGTGCGGTCAAAACGATGCGCAGCCTGCCCGGCCACCCACTTATCCCAATTCTGCCAGCAGGCACTTGAGCACGCCGTAGTCGTGGCGGGCGTCGAGGGCTTGGTGGGCGGGGCCGAGCTTGCCGCTGTCGAGGGTGCCGAGGCGTTCGAACACGGCGAGGATTTCGTCGATCTCGGCTTCATCCAGGCCGATGATGGCGCGGGCCTCCAGCAAACCGGCTTCGATGGCTTCGGCGCAATGGCCGAACACCGTTGATAGCTCCAATTCGCGGGCGTAGGCGACCGCTTGAGGGTCTTTGCCTTCCAGGATCAAGGCGAGAGTCTGATTGACGGTGGCGGTCAGCCGGTTGGTGAGTTTCGGGTCGCGCTTGAACTGGCCGAGGCAATCCAGCAGGCGCTGGCCGAAGCGGGTGATCTTGGCGTTGCCGAGGCCGCTGATGTCGTGCAGGGCGTTGATGCTGGATGGGCGCTTCTCGACCAGATCGATCAGCGTCTTGTCGTGGCAGATGACGTAGGGCGGCACCTTCGCCTCGGTCGCCAACTCGGTGCGCAGCGCCCGCAGGGCCGACAGCAGCGCCTCGTCACCACCACTGAGGCCAGCGGTCAGCGACTTCGCCTTGCCCGCCGATTTCTCCTTGCGGCCCTTCTTGGCGCCACGTAGCGGATCAACCGTTTGCACGCGCATGCGGAACTCTTCCTGGCCCTTCAGTAGGGGACGTGCCTTGTCAGTCAGCTGCAGCGTACCGTAGCCCTCGTCATCGCCCGTGAGATAACCGGCGGCGGTGAGCTGGCGGAACAGGCCGCGCCAGCCGTTGGCGTCAAGTTCGGTGCCGATGCCGAAGACGGAGAGCTGGTCGTGGCCGTTTTTGACGACGCGGGCCTCGTGTTTGCCGATCAGGATGTCGACGACGTAGTTCGCGCCGAACCGCTCATCAGTGCGGAACACCGCTGACAGGGCTTTACGGGCGTGCACGGTGCCATCGAGGGTGGCTGGCGGGCTGAGGCAGTTATCGCAGTTGCCGCAAGGCTCGCTACCGGCTTCGCCGAAATAGCTGAGCAACGGCTGGCGGCGGCAGGTCGGGATTTCACACAGCCCGATCAGCGCATCGAGCTTCTGGCGCTGCACCTGCTTGAACGCCTCCGACCCCTCGGACGCGGCGATCCACTGGCGCTGCTGGATCAGGTCCTGCAGGCCATAGGCGAGCCAGGCATTGGCGGGGCCGCCATCACGGCCCGCGCGCCCGGTCTCCTGGTAATAGGCCTCGATGGTTTTCGGCAGGCTGAGATGGGCGACAAAGCGCACATCCGGCTTATCAATGCCCATGCCGAAGGCGATGGTGGCCACCACAATCAGCCCTTCCTCCGCTAGGAAGCGTTGTTGCGCCCGGCGGCGGATGTCGGCATGCAGGCCCGCGTGATAGGCGATGGCCGTCCGCCCTTTGTTGGTCAGCCACGCCGCCGTCTCCTCGACCTGTTTCCGCGATAGGCAGTAGACGATGCCGGCATCGTCCGGGTGCTCGGTGTCGAGGAACTGCCACAGCCGTTCACGCGCGCCCATGCTGCCCATCTCGGCGATGGTGTAGCGGATGTTCGGTCGGTCAAAGCTGGCAACGAAACGCGTGGCGTTCTCAAGGGAGAGCTCGGCGACGATCTCGTCACGGGTGCGTTCATCGGCGGTGGCGGTGAGGGCGATGCGCGGCACGCCGGGGAAGCGGTCGGCGAGAATGCGGAGCTGGCGATATTCGGGGCGGAAATCGTGCCCCCATTGCGACACGCAGTGGGCTTCATCAATGGCGAACAGGGAGACTTTGGCCTTGGCGAGCAGCACCAGCGTGCGGTCCTGCACCAGCCGCTCCGGGGCGACATAGAGCACGTCGAGTTGCCCAGCCACCAGCTGCCACTCGATCTGCTCCTGGGTGGCGCGGTCCAGGGTCGAATTGAGGTATGCCGCACGCACGCCAACCGCCTGCAGGGCATCGACTTGGTCCTGCATCAGCGCGATCAGCGGCGACACAACGATGCCGGTACCAGGGCGAACCAGCGCCGGAATCTGATAGCACAGCGACTTGCCGCCGCCGGTTGGCATCAGCACCAGGGCATCGTTGCCCTCGATCAGGGTTTCGACGATCTTGGCCTGATGCGAGCGGAAGCTCTTGTAGCCGAACACCTGCTCGAGGATTTCCCGTGCGCGGTCCATCGATGGCTCCTGGTTGCCGCGTCCCACCGGGGACAACACCCGGACGGGCTGCTTCTGAGCTGCATTTAAGCGCGGACTGGCCGCCGGTGGCAACTCGCGTGACG
This sequence comes from Hyphomicrobiaceae bacterium, assembly GCA_043718785.1. GTDB lineage: Bacteria > Pseudomonadota > Alphaproteobacteria > Rhizobiales > Hyphomicrobiaceae > JAYSVA01. The sequence goes on along the minus strand of JAYSVA010000140.1, from coordinate 1,666 downwards.
CGGTGGCGCGGGCATTGGGGCGGGCTGTCGTGCGGGCAACGTTGGTGCGGGGCATGGGGGCGGGAATCCCTGGTTCAGTCCCGCACCATCTAATGTGATTCGCATCGCCGCTTTGTGATGGCGTAGCAACTATACCGGTTTACCTCGGCCATCCTGCGGCCGACGAAACAAGCCAATCCGTAACCATTTTCTGGCATCTTGCAGTGGATCGACCGCGTTAACAGTCGCGTTTGCCCAACGTGCGTCAATGAAGCTTTATGCAGTAAGGTTGGACCAAATTGGACATGAATCTTGCAACATCACTGTGATCACCCGTGATTACGCGTGTGATATCTGACCCACCGCCGCGAGTTGCTATTTCCGAGACCCGCATCGCCAATGACAACTTATACGACAAAACTGCTGAAAACAGCGCTGTCAGCCCTGCACTACACGGGCGTGGATGCGCTTGTCGCCCCCTACACGCGGGGCGCTGGCATCGTTTTCATGCTGCACCACGTAACGCCTGAGCCACCAAGCGCGTTCGACCCCAACCGCATTTTGCGGGTGACGCCGACGTTCCTCGACAGCGTCATCGGCCAAGTCTTAGCGGCCGGATTCGATGTTCTGTCCCTGGATGAGGCACGCGAGCGTCTCACAACGGTAAGCCGCAACCGCCGCCCAGCGCGCCCCTTCGCCTGCTTCACCTTCGATGATGGCTATAAAGACAACCTGATCCACGCCTACCCGGTGTTCAAGCGGCGCAATCTGCCGTTCACCGTTTATGTGCCGACGGACTACCCTTCGGGCAATGGCGACCTGTGGTGGCTGGCGCTGGAGCGCGTGGTGCGTGAAGCCCCGGCCATGGTTGTGCAGATGGAGGGGCAGTTGCGTACCTTCCAGTGCCACACGACAGCTGAAAAGGATCAGGCGTTCCACGATATCTACTGGTGGTTGCGGTCGATTCCAGAAGATCGGGCACGTCAGGTTGTACAGGATCTCGTCGATGGCATCGGCTTTAAGTCGAAGTCGCTGTGCACTGATCTGGTGATGACCTGGGATGAAATCCGGGCGTTGGCCAGCGACCCCCTGGTCACCATTGGCGCGCATACGAAGCGCCATTATGCGCTGGCCAAATTGCCAGACAACGTCGTCCGGGATGAAATCACCGGCAGCGTCGCCCGGCTTGAACAAGAGCTTGACCGCAAGATCGTGCATTTCTCGTTCCCGTATGGCGATGAAACCAGTTGCGGTGAGCGCGAATACAAAATCGCCGCCGAAGCGGGCATGGCCACAGCCGTGACGACCCGCAAGGGGTTGATCCACTCGCATCATGCGAGCGAGTTGACGGCATTGCCACGCGTGTCGCTGAATGGCGATTACCAGGACGCCCGCTACGTCAAAGTGTTCCTGAATGGCACACCGTTCGCATTGTGGAACATGCTGCGCCGCACCGGTCCGCGCGCCGCCTAAACGGTACGGCTAAAACCAACGGGCCTATCCGGCTACTCTTTGCCAAGGCTTTCAGTTCTATCGGTTTTCGCCTCCTCCCCCTTGAGGGCTCAAGGGCTAGGGGATTCACACATCATGGCCACAGTATCGCTGCCGACGGGGATTTGGCCGAGCGAATGCGAGGCCAAATCCCCACATTCTCGATAGGGGTAGGGATGGCTTGACGCCACCCCTC
>JAYSVA010000139.1:0-9535 GCA_043718785.1 Hyphomicrobiaceae bacterium | reverse complement strand
GGCTTCAGCTGGGCCTCGGCGGGCAACGGCAGCGTCCAGCATCTGGCATTTGAGATGTTCAAGTCCCAGACCGGGGCAAAGCTCACCCACATCCCGTTCAAGGGCGGCGGCCCCGCCACCAAGGACGTCATGGGCAACCACGTCAAATTTCTGTTCACCAATGCTGCGGGGGCCACGCCGCATGTTAAAAATGGCCTGCTGCGAGCCATTGCCCACACGGGGACCGGCCGCTTAGCCTCCCTGCCCGATGTGCCGTCGGTCGCCGATACGCTGCCGGGCTTCGAAGCTCTGGATTTCAACGGCGCGTTCCTGCCGACCGGCACACCGCAGGCCATCGTCGATAAACTGAATGCTGTGCTGAACGCCACCATCAAGCAGCCGGCCATTATCGAGCGGACCGGCCAGCTCAGCATCCAGACCAAGGCGAATACGCCGGCCGAGTTTGCGGCGTTCGTCAAAGCCGAAACGGCGAAGTGGACCAAGATCGTCCGCGACGGCAACATCAAGGCGGAATGAGCTGCGAGGGTTGGGCGGCACCGGATAGCCGGTGCCGCCCGCCTGGCACCACTAGGAAGACTCATGCGCAGTAAGCTGTTTGTCCCCGGCTCCCGGCCGGAGCTGTTCACTAAAGCCATGGCCAGCGCCGCTGATGCCGTCTCCATCGACATCGAAGATGCCGTTGAGGAGAGCCGAAAAGCCCACGCCCGCGAGACCGTTGCCACGTTCCTGAAGCAGCGCCGCTGGGAGGACGACGGCAAGCTGCTAATCGTCCGCGTCAACGCGCTGGCCACCCGCCACTTCGGCGACGATATTGCCGCACTTGTTGGCCCCGGCCTCGACCTGATCAACCTGCCGATGGCTGAAAGTGCCGATGACGTGCGGGCAGCCGTCGAGCAAATCGAGCGAGTGGAGGCTGAACGCGGTTTGAAGCATCCGCTGAAGCTGATGATCAACATCGAGACGCCCAAGGCATTGCGCCGCGCCGCCGAGATCGCCAGCGCCAGCCCGCGTGTGGTCGGCCTGCAGCTCGGCCTTGCCGACCTGTTCGAGCCGCTCGGGATCGACCGCAGCAACGCCAGCGCCGTGCAACAGGTGCAGCTGCAGATGCGGCTCGCAGCCGGTGAAGCCGGTGTGTGGGCTTACGACGCCGCCTATGCCGACGTGCGCGACATCGAGGGCTACGTGCGCGAAGCCGACGTTGCCCGTCGCCTCGGCTACATGGGCAAAAGCTGCATCCACCCATCGCAGATCGCCGCCGCCAATTCAGCTTTCCAGCCCAGCGCCACTGAAATCGCCCACGCCCGCCGCGTTGTTGCTGCGACGAGAGCGGCCACCGCCAACGGCATCGGCGCCTACATGGTCGATGGCCGGATGATCGACGCCCCTTTCGCCCGCCGCGCCGAAGCGGTGTTAGCTTTGGCCGAGAGCCTCGGGTTGGTGGATGAGGGGCACGCGTGATGTTCGGCACTAATTTCGGGATTGCAACGGGCACGCCGTGGCGGTTTTTCTCCTCCTCCCCCTTGAGGGGGGAGGACAGCGCGGCTCGATTTTCGTTCTTCACGAAAATCGAACTTGCCGCGCGAGGTGGGGGTGACTTCGGGCCGCTTGTCCCACTGCCCGAAGACCACCCCCACCTCACGACGGCATCGCTGCGCGAAGCCATCGTTGTCCTCCCCCCTCAAGGGGGAGGAGGCGAAACCCGGCAGGATGGAGCAAGACGTGGCGTCATATGCGATTGCCCTGCCCTCAAGGGGGAGGAGGCGGAAACCGAGGGGATGAGCCAAGCTCAATGTTTCCGACAACGAACATTGAAGGGTAAGCAGCACTAATGGCCAATCCACCCAAGCCCCCCTCCAAACTCCGCCAGCGTGACTATCAGCCGACCGCCACAGGGCCGCTGGATGGCGTGCGGATTCTTGATCTGTCGCGGCTGTTTGCGGGCAATTTGCTGACCCAGATCCTCGGCGATTACGGGGCGGAGGTGATCAAGGTTGAGCCGCTGGACGGTGACACCTTGCGCTCCTGGAAGACCGATGGCATCGGCACCAACTGGAAGATTTACGCCCGCAACAAGAAGAGCCTGTGTCTCGATTTGCGCAACCCCGAGGCGATTGAGCTGGTCGCCAAGCTGGTGCCGACTGCGGCGATCCTGATCGAGAGTTTCCGGCCGGGCGTGCTGGAGAAAATGGGGCTGTCACCGGAGCGCCTGCATCAACTCAACCCGAAGCTGGTCATCGTCCGCATTTCCGGCTGGGGACAAGATGGTCCGTACGCCCAGCGACCGGGCTTTGGCACGCTGATCGAGGGGATGTCAGGTTTCGCTGCGATCAACGGGTTTGAGGACCGCGAGCCGGTGCTGCCGCCGATGTATCTGGCCGATGCCGTCGCCGGGTTGTATGGCGCATCCGCCGTGATGATCGCGCTGCGGGCGGCTGAAATGGCGGGCGGGAAAGGTCAGGTGATCGACCTGCCGCTGCTCGATCCGCTGTTTGCCATCCTCAGCCCGCAGTCCGCCAACTATCGCCTGACTGGCAAGGTCAAAGGCCGCACCGGCAGCCGCTCCACCAACGCCGCGCCGCGCAACGTTTACCGCTGCAAGGACGGCCACTATGTCGGGCTCTCCGCCTCGATCCAGAAGATGGTCGACCGGCTGTTCCGCGCCATCGACCGGCCCGATCTCGTCGACAACCCGCGCTACCGCACCAACGCCGACCGGGTGAAATACGCCCCCGAACTTGATGCCATCATCGGCGCGTTCGTCGCCACCCGCACCCAGGCCGAAAACGTGGCCTATTTCGAGGCCGCCGAGGTCACCATCGGTCCGATCTACGACACCTCGCAGTTGGTCGAGGACCCGCACATCATCGAACGTGAGCTGATCGCCGACTATCCCGACACGGAGATGGGCCAACTGCCGATGCACACCGTCGTGCCGCGCCTGATGGGTACTCCTGGTTCCATCCGCACCCCGGCACCGACGCTCGGCCAGCACAACCAGGCGCTGCTAGCCGAGATTGGCGTTACGGCCAAAGCTTACCAATCCCTCGTGAAGGCAGGCATTGTCGGTCAGGACCAAAAATCATGATTTGCTGTGCGGTTCGGCATAGGCACACTTCCGCTTTCCCCTAACCGATGGCGGGAGTGAGCGATGCCGAAGCACAGTCTATTCACGATGTCAAAGAGCCGTCGGTGGCGGGGCTGATGCGGAGCAACGGAGTGGCCACTCCATCACTTCGCATCAACCTCGTCACCGGTTCTGACATCGGACAGTGCGCAATCTGAGCGTGTGCGCCCGCTCGAGACAACCGCCCCGCCCGTTACCAGAACAGGCGAAGTTTCTCACAGGCCTGAGGGGCGGGGATAACTTCGGCGCGAATGTGTGCGGTATGGTTAAGGGATGTGGTTAATCGGCCTTTGAGCAAGCTCAGCCCGTTGCAGTGCTGGCGAGGTAGGCCATCGCCGCCTGCACGCCGACGGGTTTGTGCGGCACGCCCGCGAGGCCCAACCCCATTTCGATGCCGGCAAGGGTGCCGATGATGGTCAGGTCGTTGGTGTCGCCGAGGTGGCCGATGCGGAACACGCGGCCGGCGACTTTCGACAGGCCGGTTCCCAAGGACATATCGAACTTGTCGAGGATGACCTTGCGCAGCGCGTCGGCGTTATGACCTTCCGGCAGCAGCACGGCGGTCAGCACCGGCGAGAAATGCTTGGGGTTGGTGACGAGGTTTTCGAGGCCCCAGGCAGCAACGCAGCGGCGGGTCGCTTCGGCGTGACGCTCATGGCGGACGAACACCCGGTCCAGACCTTCTTCGTGCAGCATGTCGATGGCTTCGGCCAGCGCATACAGCAGGTTGGTGGCGGGGGTGTACGGGAAGAAACCGTTCTTGTTGTGTGCCAGCTGCTCTTCCCACGACCAGAACAGCTTCGGCAACTTCGCGGTTTTGGCGACCGCGATGGCCTTGTCGGAAATGGCGTTGAACGAGATGCCGGGTGGCAGCATCAGGCCCTTCTGCGAGCCCGAAACCGTGACATCGACGCCCCATTCGTCGTGGCGGTAGTCGGCGGAACCGAGACCGGAAATGGTATCGACCATCAGCAATGCCGGATGGCCGACCGCGTCCATGGCGGCGCGGACGTCGGCGATGCGCGAGGTCGCACCAGTCGAGGTTTCGTTGTGGACAACGCAGACGGCCTTGATCTGGTGGGCGGTGTCGGCGCGCAAGCGTAGGGCCAGTTTTTCCGGGTCAACGCCTTCGCGCCAGTCCGAGGCGATGAACTCCGGCACGATGCCGAGTTTGAGCGCCATGCTGTGCCACAGCGCCGCGAAATGGCCGGTTTCATACATCAGCACCTGATCACCGGGCGACAGCACGTTGACCAGCGCCGCTTCCCATGCGCCCGTGCCCGACGCCGGGAAAATGATCACCGGGTTCTTGGTCTTGAAGATCGTTTTGATGCCCGACAGCACGCGATGGCCGAGCTTCTGGAACTCGGGGCCGCGGTGGTCGAGCACGGCACCAGCCATCGCCCGCAGGATCCGGTCCGGCACCGGCGATGGGCCCGGGATCTGCAGAAAATGCCGCCCAGCGCGGCGCGGGGGTTGGTTGGAAGTGGTCGACATTTAGGCGTCTCCTGCTCGCATTTTTAGCTTTGCTGTTGACCCAACATAATTTTGAATGCAAAATTAAATCAAGTGATTTTTGTTCCTTCTCCGCGTTCAAGTGCAGGGAACGGGGCGGAGGAGACTTCCACCATGACCATCCACGTACCCGCCAAAACGCCGACGAACCACCGCCTGAAGGATCGTCTGAGCAAGGCGATTCAGGGGGATGTGCTGTTTGATGCGTTCAGCCGGGGCCGGTATTCGACGGACGCGTCGATCTACCAGATCGAGCCGGTTGGCGTGGTGGTGCCGAAGACGCTGGACGAGGTGCGGATCGCCGCCGAGATCGCGCGGGAAGAGGGCGTGACCTTGCTGCCGCGCGGTGGCGGTACGTCGCAGTCTGGCCAGACCGTGGGGCGGTCGCTGGTGATCGATTTCACCAAGCATTTGCGCCGTGTGATCAGCACCGACTTTGAGGCCCGCACCTGCATCGTCGAGCCCGGCATCGCGCTGGATGAGCTGAACCGCCAGATCAAGGCCTCCGGCCTGTGGTTCCCGGTCGACGTGTCAACCTCCAGCCGCGCTACCATCGGCGGCATGGCCGGTAACAACTCGTGCGGCACCCGCTCGCTGCGCTACGGGATCATGCGCGATAACGTGGTTGGGCTCGATGCGCTGTTGGCGGATGGCACGCGCGTCCGGTTCCGCCAGGATGGCGCGGATACAGGCCTGCCACCCAGCGCCCAGGCACTCGCTAACGACATGACGGCCCTTGGCGTGCGTGAGGCCGCGCACATCCGCCAGGCCTTCCCCGAGGTGTCGCGGCGGGTTGGGGGGTATCTGATCGATGCGTTGCTGCCAGAAGCGCCGCCGAACCTATCGACGCTGCTGCTCGGCTCCGAAGGCACGCTGGCGATCACCGAGCGGGTGGAACTGAAACTCTCAGCCCAGCCGAAGAACCGGGCGCTTGGCGTGTGCCATTTCCCGACGTTCCGGGCGGCGATGGAGGCGGCCCAGCATATCGTCAAGCTGGGTCCGGTAGCGGTGGAGCTGGTCGACAAAAACCTGATCGAGCTGGCCCGTGATATCGCGATGTTCCGCCCGGTGATGGAGCAGTTCGTGCGCGGCAAGCCGGACGCGCTGCTGCTGGTCGAGTTTGCCGAACCAGATCAGGCGGAGAACCTGCGGCGGCTCGATCAACTGGCCGAACTGATGGGCGATCTGGGGTTTGCAAACGCGGTCGTGAAGGTCTCGGATAGTGCCCAGCAGACCTCGCTGTGGGGCGTGCGCGCGGCAGGCCTGAACATCATGATGTCGATGCGCTCTGAGGGCAAACCGGTGTCGTTCATCGAGGATTGCGCCGTGCCACTGGAGCACCTCGCCGACTATACCGAGCGCCTGACCGCAATCTTCGCCAAGTACGGCACCACCGGCACCTGGTACGCGCATGCCTCGGTCGGCTGCCTGCATGTGCGCCCGGTGCTGAACCTGAAGCTCGACCAGGACGCCAAGACCATGCGCGCAATCGCCGAGGAGGCGTTCACGATGGTCAAGGAGTACAAGGGCTCACACTCCGGCGAGCATGGCGACGGCCTCGTCCGCTCGGAATTCCATGAGCTGATGTACGGGCGCAAAACCGTCGAACTGTTCGAAGCGGTGAAGGACCGGTTCGACCCCAGAGGCGTGATGAACCCCGGCAAGATCGTCCGCGCCCCCGCGATGAACGACCGGTCGCTGTTCCGCTACAAGCCGGATTACGGCGTCTCGGCCTTCGCGCCCAAACTCGACTGGAGCGGCTATGCCAGCGGCGCAGCCGGGATGCAGGGCGCGGTGGAGATGTGCAACAACAACGGCGAATGCCGCAAGACGCCCGGCAACAGCGTGGGGGGCGGCGCGATGTGCCCGTCGTTCCGGGTGACGCGCGACGAGCGTGACAGCACCCGGGGGCGCGCCAACTCGCTGCGCCTCGCATTGTCTGGCCAGCTCGGACCGGATGCACTGGCGTCTGACGATATGCTCGAGACGATGAAATTATGCGTCTCTTGCAAGGCCTGCCGCAGCGAATGCCCAACCGGCGTCGATATGGCGAAAATGAAAATCGAGGTGCTGGCAGCGGCGAACCAGCGGCGCGGCCTGTCACTGCGCGACCGGCTGGTCGGCTACCTGCCGCGCTACGCGCCGTATGCCCGACGTCTCGCCGCACTGATCAACCTGCGTGACAAGCTGCCGGGGGCCGCCCGCCTGAGCGAACTGCTCACCGGTTTCGCGGCCAAACGCCCGTTACCGGTTTGGCAGAACCACGCCTTCATCATGGAAACAGCAGCCGGACCTGCCAACGGCCGTGAAGTCGCGTTCTTTGCGGATACCTTCAACTCAAACTTCGACAACCAGACCCTGCGTGATGCCGTCGATGTGCTGGTGGCGCTTGGCTACCGGGTGACGCAGCTGCACTCCCTGGAAGGCCGTCGCGTTTGCTGTGGGCGGACATTCCTGTCAGCGGGCCTAGTTGATGAGGCCAAGGCCGAGGCAACCCGTTTCCTCGACGCGGTGCGCCCGTTCGTCAAGCGCGGCGTGCCGATTATCGGCCTGGAGCCATCGTGCATACTGTCATTCCGCGATGAGGTTCCGAGCATGCTGCCAGGGCCGGAAACCAAGGCGCTGACGCCGCTGACGTTCCTGTTCGAGGAATTCTTAGCGGCTGAGCTAGCGGCAGGCCGGATCAAGGGGCCAATAGCCCGCCAGGATGCCAAAGTGCTGCTGCACGGCCACTGCCACCAGAAGTCGTTCGGGGCAATGCCCGCCACCATGAAAGCCTTGTCGCTGGTGCAGGGCTTTGACGTGTCGCTGGTCGAAACCAGCTGTTGCGGCATGGCTGGCAGTTTTGGCTATCAGGCAGAAACCTACACCACCTCCATCGCCATGGCCGAGTTGTCGCTACTCCCAGCCGTGCGGGCGGCCAGCGCTGACACCATCATCGCCGCTGACGGGTTCTCCTGCCGCCACCAGATCACTGACGGCACCGGGCGGAAGCCGCAGCATGTGGCCAGCATCTTGCGGGCAGCCCTGATGCAGACTCACACCTCAGACGGCACCTCGGACGCCAAAGCCAAACAGGCAGCGGCCAAGGAATCTGTATTATGAGCACCATCCATGAGCCGATTTTGCGCCCATCGCTCCATGATCAGCTGCGCGAACGTCTGCGCACGCTGATTATTGAGGGCGAGCTGAAGCCGGAAAGCCGCATCGACGAGAAGGCGCTGTGCGAGCGCTTCGGCGTGTCGCGCACCCCCTTGCGCGAGGTGCTGAAGGTGCTGGCAACCGAGGGGCTGGTGACGCTGCTGCCCAACCGCGGGGCCAGGGTGGCAGGCTTCGATATGCACGACCTGACCGAAGCGTTTCCCGTCATGGGCGCCCTGGAAGCGCTGGCCGGCAAAATCGCCGCCGCCAACGCTACTGATGCCGAAATCACGGCTATCGAAACGCTGCACAATGCCATGCATGTGGCTTATGGCGAGCGCGACCTACGCCGCTACTTCGACCTCAACCAGCAGATCCACGCGGCCATTCTCAGTTGCACGCGCAACGCCACGCTAGCGCAGCTGTACGAGCAGGTATCGGCCAAAATCCGCCGCGCCCGCTTCACCGCTAACCTGTCGGACGCCCGCTGGGCCGAAGCCATCACTGAGCATGACCAGATGCTGGCGGCGTTAAAAGCCCGTGATGGCAAAGCCCTGGCGCATGTGTTGCAGCTCCACCTCGACCACAAATTCAAGGCGGTGACGGAGGCGATACGGTCAATCACGGTTTAGGTGCAGAACAGGCGCCCCCCACGATCCAGCGCTTCATTGCAAGCAATTATGCATAGTTAAACTTTACATATGAATAGTCATACTATACATTGCTTCTGTGGCCGGGGAGCGGGCATGATCAAATCATTCCAGTCAAAACGGCTGCAACGATACTGGACCAAGGGCGATGCCAGCGGCTTGCCCGCTGATCATCTCAAGCGCCTTAAGCTGCGGCTGACGGCGCTCGATAGCGCTGCCACGCTAGCTGATCTCAATGTGCCGGGCTGGCATTTCCATGCCCTAACCGGCGACTTGCAGGGCCGTTACGCCGTTCGGGTCACCGGTAACTGGCGCTTGACCTTCGCTTGGGACCAGACCGGACCATCCGCACTCGATGTTGACTATGAAGACTATCACTGAGGAGGACCGCCATGACCCTGCGCCACCCTGATCTGGAGCCATCCCACCCGGGTGCACTGGTGGCGGAGGTGCTGGAGACCTCCGGCATGAGCAAAGCGGAACTGGCGCGCAAGCTCGGCGTCACCCGTCCAGCACTTTACAACGTGCTGGCGGAACGCTCTGCAGTCAGTGCTGATATGGCCGTGCGCTTCGAAGCGGTGACGGGTACGTCGGCCGATCTGCTGGTGCGGATGCAGGCAGGCCACGACCTGTGGCGCGCTAGGCAGTCGTTTCGTGCCATCAATTCCGCAAGCCCATGACAGAAGCGGCAGCCAACGCTTTAAGGTCAACGGCGGGCATTTCTGGACCCGGGGGCGTACCAGTGGTAGAGGCCCAAATCCTAATGCTGTTCAACGTTTTGAGTATCCCCATGAGCGCTGCGCCTGCCGTCGTTCCCCATGCTACATCTGCCCCGTCGACCGGCCCCTCACAGGGCTTGGGCGACGAAAACTCGATCTGGTTCAAGCTGACGCCGCTGATGAAGGGCGGCACGAACCCGATGCAGACGCTGATGCTGATGGGCGAGCGCTATGGCGGCGTCATCCCCGTCAACATGGGCGGCCAACGGGTTGTATTGCTCACCGCGCCCGAGCATTTCAAGCGCGTGCTGGTGACCAAGGCCGACGACTACATCAAGTATTTCGACGGCCTGAAGCCGATCTTCGGCAAGAGCATGATCACGCAT
>JAYSVA010000138.1:0-1908 GCA_043718785.1 Hyphomicrobiaceae bacterium | reverse complement strand
GGCAAGCAAACAGCCAGTTGGAAGGCGCCAAGCGCCGTGTCGCTGAATTGGACACGCAGCGCCAGCAGCTTGTTTCCGGTGGTGGGCGCTCATTCCAGGACGACATTGTCCGCGAACTTGCGCGCAACAATTGCGGCAACAAATACACCCAGCAAGCTAACAATAGCGGCGGCGGGTCGTCGATCTGGCAGGATGAAGAAGTCAGCGGCGGCAACGGCGGTCAGTTTGGCAACCTCGGATATGCAACTTATCGCACCCTTTGCGTGCGGTTGTGTGATGGCTACTACTTCCCGGTAAGTTTCTCGACGCTGCCACAGCATTTCGACCGTGACGCGGATGCGTGCCAGTCAAAGTGTGCCGCTCCAGTGGAGCTGTATTACCATCAGAACCCCGGTAGCGAGGTCGAGCAGGCGCTATCGCACAAGACAAAGCAGCCGTATTCAAGTTTGAAGGTGGCGAAGCTGTATCGCACCAAGTACTTGCCAGGCTGCTCCTGCAAGCAGGCCGAGTATCTGCCGAGCGGCGGCACCGAGCGCCGCGCCGATGTAGTTCCAGGCGCTCCAGCGGTCGTGCCACAGCCGAAGCGCTGATTTGTGGCTATTTGTTACAAAACCAAGAATGACTTATCACTTAGTCTGGGGGCTCTTGTTCCTGGATTAAAACCATGTTCGTTAATTGGACGTAATTTAAGCAGTTGTTTTGGCCAGAAGCTCATAGTTTTGCGGACAGAGCCTTGGACCACTCAGTACTATCGGAATGCACCGACGAATCGCTCGACGATTCTGTACGTCCACATGCCAAAGCGGCATCAGCCGTCGCGACTAATGCCGTGATACGACGTGTGACAATCGACAATCTGTCCGATGTTCGCTACCTGCACGCGCAATGCATCAGGCATCTCGCCAGCGGCGAATTCTCTGACGACGAAGTTGCGGCGGCAAAAGCGCATGTTTACTCGCCCAAGTACTCGCAAGCGTTAGGCGCAGCGATTGGTCGACAGCAGTTTTTCGGTGCCTGGATCGGTGAGGCGCTGGTCGGCACGGCTGGCTGGTCGGCGCTTGATGAAACGACCACGGTAGCGCGGATCCGGTCAATCTTCGTCTCGCCCTTGTATTCGAGGATGGGACTTGCGCAAAAACTGATTGGCCAAGTCGAAGCCGAGGCCGTCGATCACGGGCTTAGAACGTTTTCGGTCCGCAGCATGGCCAATGCCAACGGTTTTTTTGTCAGGCAAGGCTACAAGGTCACCTCGCATGGGGTGCGATCGCTGTTTCAGGATCGCACGGTGCCGGTGACGTTTTTGCGCAAGACGCAGGCTGACGGCGTTGCGCAGCTAGTGCTCTGAATCGCTTCATCAATCGCTGGCGTTCGCAACACGGTCGCGTGTCGGAGCGGGTTTGCGGCCATAGTTCGGGCTGAACGGCTCGCTTGGATCGTCCGGCTCGGCACGGCGGGTGGCTGGCTCAACTGGCGCTTCTTTGATGGGGTCGCCTGGTTCGGGCTTGTAGGCTTCAGCCATGCGCTGGCCCGCGCTCTGGCCGGGTATCGGGGCCGGTACGGCGCCAACCCACTGGCGGTGCGGAGCCTCAGTGGTTCTGCTGTTACTGCATCCGCCGATCAGCGAGGCTGCGGCGACGCCAAAGGCGACAAGCGCCACCCTAACTTGAGGGTGTGCGGGCATGTTTGAACGCATGGGACTAACTCCAACTCGACGCGACAACGACGGCGTGGCAATGCCCGCAGCCGATTACTGGTCGGAGTATGGATCGGTCAGGGTTAAGGCCGAGTTAGCGACTGTCAGGTTTTGATTAGTTGTACTGTGTCACTAGTTACGGCGTCGAGGGGATGCAGCGGTTGGTCTGGCACAGCACGGGCAGCGCGACAAGGTTGCGATGAGGCCGACGTTGA
>JAYSVA010000137.1:0-4173 GCA_043718785.1 Hyphomicrobiaceae bacterium | reverse complement strand
GCGAATGCTGCAAGCGGTTTGAGCCGCTGCCGCAGATCCTCCAGAACGTTCGCTATGCCAAGGGCAAACCGCTGGAAGACGCCAAAGTTCAGAAGGCCATCGAAGCCGGTAAAGACAAGCTCGGCAAATCTGGCCGTCTCGTCATTCGTCCATCGGGTACCGAAGCAGTGATCCGCGTCATGGCCGAAGGCGACGACCAACGCCTCGTCCAGACCGTCGTCGGCGACATCTGCGAAGCCGTGCGGCTAGCGGCGGCGGCTTGAAATCAGCAGTAGTCGTTCTTCGTGCGGCTGCCCCTCACCCTCGGCGCGAAGTGGCGTATCGCCAAATAGGACCGTCGAGCCAAATCGCCGACTCTTCGGCACTTTCTCCCCCTCGCCCTTGAGGGTATGGCAATCGCATTTAGGATTACAGCCAGCAGGCGCTCGGAGTTGTTCTTCTCCTCCCCCTTGAGGTCAAGGGGGAGGAGGCGAAAACCGAGTGTGTGAGTGTGTTGGCAAACGGTCAATCAGTTGCCTCAATGGTATCAGACCGAGGGTGAGGGGCAGCCGCTTGCTCAGGCGTGCACTCCCCCTTAAATCACGCCCTTGTCCTTCAGCAAGGCCAGTCGCGCCGCATTCAGTCCGAGCAATCCGGTCAGGATCTCGTCGTTGTGTTCGCCGAGCGAGGGGCCGAGCGACGTAATCGCGCCGGGTGTGCCGGTCAGGCGGGGGACGACGTTGGGGATGGCGAGGGTGCCTTCGAAGCGCGGGTCGCTCATGTGGGCGATGTTGCCGCGCGCCTGATACTGCGGGTCCTCGAAGATTTCGTCGATGGCGTAGACCGGCCCACACGGCACCTGGAACTGCTCAGCGACGACCAGCAGTTCGGCGCGCGTATGCTGGGCCGTCCAAGCGCCGACGTAGGCATCGACTTTCTCACGATCACGTTCGCGGTTAGCCAGTGGCCCCCAGCTGTCAGGCTTGGCGAGTTCCGGCGTTCCCATGGCTTCCGCGAGGCGCTCGAAAATCTTGTCGCTGGTGCAGGCGATGGCGGCCCACTTGCCGTCCTTGGTCGGATAATGGCTGTGCGGTACGACGTTGACCGTGCCCGGTCCCATGCGTTGGCGGACGAAGCCGCGCGTGTCAAACGCTGGGGCGAGCTCGTCGAGAATGCGGAACACCGGTTCATACAGCCCGATGTCGACCACCTGGCCTTTGCCAGTGTTATCGCGCGCCCGTAGCGCCAGCAGCGCGCCGAACGCACCATAAATGCCCGCGAGATAGTCGGGGATGGTGGCGGAGCCCGGTGTGGTCGGCGGCCTATCAGGAAATCCTGCCAGGAACGACAAGCCGCCAAACGCGTTGGCGATGCGTCCAAAACCGGGGCGGCCGCTGTAGGGGCCGGTCTGGCCGTAGCCGGAAATCCGCACCATGACGAGGCGCGGATTGATCGCCGACAACACGTCCCAGCCGAGGCCCCATTTCTCCAAGGTGCCGGGTTGAAAATTCTCAACCAGGACATCCGCTTGGGCGACCAGCGATTTGAGGATTTCCGCGCCTTCGGGTTTCCGCAGATCCAGCGTCACCGACTTCTTGTTCCGGCACTCCGACAGCCACGGCAGCGTCTCGCCCGACACGTGCGGGGAGCCGAACTTGCGCAACGGATCGCCAACACCCGGCAGCTCGCACTTGATGATCTCCGCCCCGAACTCGCCCAGCTGCGCCGTGCAATACGGCCCCGAAATGAACGACGACACATCGATCACACGCAGCCCATCAAGCGGGCGGACGCCGGGGGAGGTCAGTTTCACGGCAGGCTTAGCGGTCTGAGTCATCGGTCGCTCCGGGCGGGCAAGTGCATCATCTTAGCCTTGCATTTACAGTTGTTCCTGGCCATTGAGTGCTCCGGCATACCACTCATGCATCAGTTATGTTGATGGCGTTGCGAAACAGGCTTCCACGATGGCAGCTTATTGCTTAGGCTGCTACTAGGCGCAGCTGCCGGGCGGGGGACTCCAAGATCTCAGGCCTTTAGGGATGAAGCAACAAGGGAACTCACCATGAAGCGCAGAACAGTACTCGCGGGCCTCGGTGCATCGGCCATCGGCACGCTCGGCATGCCAGCTATCTTGCGGGCGCAGACACCCGTTACTTTGAACGGTGCCGTGCAGTTCAACGATGACCACGCCTTCACCAAGGCGCTCGTCAAGTTCGAAGAGCTGGTGAAGAAGTATTACGGCAAGCCAGTGAACTTCACGCTGCACAAGAACTCGTCGTTGGGTCTCGAGAAGCAGTACTTCGAATACATGTCGCAAGGCAAAGCCGTGGACTACGGCATCGTCTCGCCCGCCCACATGTCAACGTTCGCCAAGGCCGCGCCGTTCATCGATGCGCCGTTTGTGTTCAAGGGCATTGAGCACATGAACAAGGTTGTGCAGGCCGGCATTCTCAACCCGATCGCTGACGAAGTGGCGACCAAGGCCGAAGTGCAGCTGATCGGCTATTCCGGTGGCGGCATCCGCAACATCTTCGCCAACAAAGCGATCAAGAACCTTGCTGAAATCAAAGGCTTGAAGGTTCGCGTGCAGGGCGCGCCGATCTGGTCGAAAACGTTTGCCGCTGTCGGCATGAGCCCGACTGTGATCGCCTACAACGAAGTCTACAACGCCATTCAGAACGGCGTCATTGCGGCGGGCGAAAACGAAGCGGCTGGCGTTGAAGCGATGAAGTTCTACGAAGTCGCGCCACACCTGATCATGACGCAGCACGCCGTCTCGATCCGGCCGATCTGCTTCTCGGTCAAGACCATGAAAACGCTACCGAAAGAGCTGCAGGACGCGATTTTGAAGGCTGGCGTAGAAGCCGGTGATTTCGGCCGCCAGCTTGAGTCGAGCGAAGAAGTGGTCAAGCTCGACGCGCTGGAGAAAGCTGGCAAGCTGAAGCGCGTGCCGTTCGAAGAGCGTGACGCGATGAAGAAGCTCGTCGATCCAGTCATGGCCACCTACGCCGACGAAATTGGCGCCAAGGAAATCTACGCCAAAATCAACGCTGCCTAATAAGGGCGGTACTGTTGCGACTGCCGTGGCCACGTCCTGGTCACGGCAGATCGTGAGCATGGTGCTGTGCCCAACGTGGCGCTGCCTGCGGGGGACTATGGAAAATCTATCACTAGGCGCGCCGTTGCCGACGCCTGCCGGGCAGCCGATCGACTGGGCCAAGCTAGGCTGGTGGCGACGCATCACCACGGGTTACTCCAAGCTGCTGGAAATCCTGCTGGCAACCTGCGTGGGTATCCTGATCATCCCTGTCACCCTGCAGATCATCTCGCGCTATACTCCGTTCATTCCGTCCTATATCTGGACGGAGGAGATGGCGCGCTTCCTGTTTATCTGGACAATTATGATCGGTGCCATGATCGGCGTCCGCGATGCCCAGCATTTCGAAGTCGATGTTTGGCCCGAGCTGTCGCGCCGTCCTGAGGCTGCCGTCCGGATCGTGGCGCGGCTCGGCATATTGGCGCTGGCGCTAGTGTTTGTCTGGTCCGGCATCGAATTCACCAAATTCGCCTGGAACCGCACATCCGAGCTGGCTGACCTGCCGCTGTGGCTCATCCATATCGCTTGGCCCATAGCGGGTTTCACCTGGATTGCCTTCGCTGGCGAGCAGATTTTTGACGAACTACGTATTCTGTTCGGCGGCAAAGCCCCGGCGGACAAGGCACACGGGGACACGACATCATGACCGGCAGCGTTCTTTCTTCCGGCCAAGCCGCCGCCGTGCTGTTTGGCACGTTTGTCACGCTGTTGATCCTGCGCGTACCGGTCGCGTTTTCGCTGGGTCTCGCCTGCCTGCCGATCCTCATTATCGAGCCGCGGCTGTCGATGATGATGTTGGCGCAGGAGACCTTCAACGCCTACAACTCCTTCATTCTGCTGTCGGTGCCGTTCTTTCTGCTCACCGCCAACCTGATGAGCACCGGCGGAATCACCAATCGTTTGGTGGATCTGTCGAAGTCACTGGTCGGCCATTGGCCGGGTTCGTTGGCGCAGATCAACGTCGTGCTGTCGGTGTTCTTCGCGGGTATCTCTGGATCGTCGACAGCCGACGCTGCCAGCCAGTCGAAAATCTTCATCGATGCGCAAACCAAGGAGGGCTACGACCTCTCCTTCTCGATAGCGATCACCGCTGTCTC